>WRNH01000001.1 GCA_009776745.1 Endomicrobiia bacterium
TTATCGCTGCCGTCAATGTCGTTTTGCCGTGGTCCACGTGCCCTATTGTTCCTATGTTTACATGCGGCTTGCTTCTGTCAAACTTTTCTTTTGCCATTTTATTTCCCCCAAATTTTATTGGTTTATATATTTTGCTGCCGTATAAATATTAGCCGAGGATGGGAATTGAACCCACGACCACCTCCTTACCAAGGAGGTGCTCTACCACTGAGCCACCTCGGCAAAGCACTTACAACTACAGGGTTTAATAGAGCAGTTAACGTGTGCGGGCTTTAACAAAACTTATTGCGAAACGATATCTAAATTCTACTCTCTCTGCCGTTAATAAGCGGGAGACGGGAATCGAACCCGCGTGGCCAGCTTGGAAGGCTGGAGCACTACCATTGTGCTACTCCCGCACAACGACAGGAAATAGATAAAAGATGTTGTGTTTATTTATCTATTACCTTTTACCTGCCGTTAGATTGGGGGCGGATGGATTTGAACCACCGAAGGGCAAGCCCGCCAGATTTACAGTCTGGTGCATTAGACCACTCTGCCACACCCCCGTCAACAATTTTTTATTGAAAAGGAAAAAAGAACCTTTGTATCAGTAATCTGTTGATTATACAACAAAAATCTTTTAGATGTCAAATTTTTTGAAAAGGACTCATCTTCTACTTAAACAGATATTTAACCGCAGCAAAACCCAAAACCAAAAGAACAAAGAATATTACGGAAAGGATGTTAAAATATTTCTCTATCACATATTGTATTTTGGGACCGAACAGCCTTAATGCCGCGGCTACTATAAAAAACCTTCCGCCTCTTCCAAGCGCTGATGCGGCAAATAAAATCAGCAGAGAAATTTTACTGAAACCCGCAAGTATTGTCATCAGTTTGTACGGTATCGGAGTAAATGCTCCCGCTAATATGGTTATAAAAGCATTATCCGCATACATTTTATTCAAAGTAGCCGCGGAATCATGCAAATTATAAAAATTTATGATGGCTATTCCTATTGTTTCATAAAAAAGAACGCCTATAAAATATCCAAGGAACGCTCCGCTGACAGAACCCGCCGTGCATATCAAGGCTTTCCTCCACCAGCTTTTGGGATTAGCCGCCACCAAAGGGATCAATAAAACGTCCGGCGGAACAGGGAAAAAAGAACTTTCAATGAAAGCTATGCCGAACAGCGCGTATCCGGAACTTTTTTTATGCGACCAACTCACAGTCCAGTCATACATTCTGCGCAGCAATGCAAAAGGATAGCTGATTATTTTTTTCATATAGTTTGTTATTCTAGTATTTGCCGGTATTATTGTCAAATGGAAACGGATTTAGCAATCATGACTGTTCTGCATTATTAAATTATGTATAATATGGATACATCATTTATAGGAGTTAACAATAATGCATTTTTATGTAAAACCTGAAAATATTAAAAACAATTTATTCTCAATGGATAATGAACTGGCGCATTATGTCGCAAATGTCAGGCGTTTTGCGCAAGACGATGAAATAATGATTTTCGACGGGCTTGGAAACTCTTATAAAGCCAAAATAACCGCCGTCTCAAAAAAGTTTATTGAAGGAAAAATAATATCATCGTCTTATAAAATGCCAGATTTCAAAGTAATTCTTTTTACGGCTATCCCAAAAGGAGACAGGTTTGAATGGCTGATAGAAAAAGCCGGAGAGCTCGGCATTTTCGAAATAATTCCGATAAATACCAAAAGAAGCGTGAATACGTCTTTTTCCTCCAATAAACTTGAACGTTATGAAAAAATATCGCTTGCCGCAAGTTCTCAGTGCGGAAGAAATGACATAATGAAAATAAGCAATCCGGCCGATTTCAAAACCGCGTGTAAAAAGGCGGCGGGAAATGCAAATTGCCTTAATGTTCTTCCGTGGGAAAGCGATAATACTCCTCCGGCAAACATAATCAACGCCGGCAAATTTACCGGCGCGAATATATTTATCGGCCCAGAAGGCGGTTTTGAAAATGAAGAAATTGAATTTGCAAGAAATCTCGGAATCAAAACAATAACATTAGGACATAACATATTAAGAGTTGAAACGGCCGCTGTCGCAGCAAGCGTGCTCATATTTAATTCTTTCGGAATTTACGGATCGAAATGAAAACATACTATATACACACCTTCGGCTGCAAAGTAAACCGGTATGAAACGCAGCTGATTTCGGAAAAATTCAAAAAGGACGGTTTTGAACAGGCTTTAAAGCCCGAGGAAGCCAATATAATCATTTTCAATTCGTGTACCGTTACCGCTGAAGCGGATAAAGAGTGCGAATATTTTTTGCGTAAAGTATCGAAGTTTGAACGCTCTGAGAAAATATTTATCACCGGATGTCTTGTGAAAAACAAAGCCGAATATATAAAAAATAAATTCCCTGAAATTCAAATCATTACGGAAAAATCTGAATTGTTTTCCGAACCGTCAAAACAAATAATACGCGGTTTTGACAAACGTTCAAGGGCATTTGTAAAAATACAGGACGGATGCGACAGCTTTTGCAGTTACTGCATAGTGCCTTATGTGCGCAATAAATTGTGGAGCAAACCTGCCGAAACCGTCATTGAAGAAATTAAAAATCTTGTAAATAACGGATACCCTGAAATAGTCCTGACCGGAATACACGTAGGGAAATGGCGTGGTCAGCAGGACGGAGGCGTGGCCACATCCTTCGTCCCATTGACATTGCCAACTCTGATTGGAAAAATAGTAAAAATACCTTCGCAATTCAGGATTAGGATATCGTCTGTTGAGATAAACGAAATTGATAATAATCTGATTGAAACAATGAAAGAATATCCCGATAAAATATGCAGGCATCTTCATATACCGCTTCAGTCGGGAAGCGATGAAATTCTTAAATCAATGAACAGGCATTATGATACGGCAAGTTTTGAAAAAAAAGTAAAAAGCATAATTACCGAGCTCCCTGAGCTTGCATTGACAAGCGATATTATCACGGGGTTTCCCGGAGAAACGGAAAAACATCATAAAGAAACCTGCGATTTTATAAAAAAAATGCCTTTTGCAAGATTGCATATTTTCCGGTATTCCGACAGGGAAGGCACAAAGGCTTCCGGATTTGGGAATAAAGTTCATCCTGATGAAATAAAAAAACGTTCAAACGATCTTTTTGAAATTGACGGATTAAAAAGAAAGAATTTTTTAAACGAAAATACCGGCAAAAAAAGAAAAGCCGTAAGTATCGGCGATAAAAAAGCCTTGACGGACAATTATATTACCGTTAAAACCGATAAAAAAAGAAAAGGAATTTTTGAAATTACGGTTTTGGAAGACAGCGAAGTGTAAAAATGAATAAACCCGTCAAGACATCTCCAAAAACAAAATTTTTGAAACGGCTAACGCGGATTGCTTCCCGTTCAACGAAGTTTATACAGAACAAAACCGCGGGACTCAAAACAAGTTTTATGGCAATGACGGCAAAAACAAAGTTTTTAAAAACGCCCGTTATATTTAAGCGCCCCGTCATAACTGTTTTTTTGTTTTATGCCGCGTTTTTGATATTTCTTGACTGCATCGGCATATTTGATCCTCAAAAACAAAGTTTTTTGCTGTATTTTACGCAGTATAATAAACCGGTTTCCGTCGAAGGCAAAGTTATTTCAAATCCGGAAATTACGGAATACGGACAAAAATTTATACTGCAGGCAAAGCGCATAAACGAATTTTCCGTCAATGAAAAAATACTCGTCAACTCTCCCGCCGGATATAAAATATCTTACGGAGACATAATAAACATTGAAGGCGCAATTTCAAAACCTAAAGAAGCGGATTTCCCTTTGGTTTTCGATTATCGGCAATATTTGGCAAGGCTCGGGATTTATACGCTCTTTAGAGTTTATTCTTTTGAATACATAGAGTCAAAACCGAACCCCGTTAAAAAATTCGCGCTTTGGCTGCAGCGGGATATAGTAAAAAAAATAGACAATTATTTTAAGAAAGCGTATGCGGATATTTTAAAACCCATAATTATCGGCGATAAAACTTCTATAGACCCTCGGACAAAAGAAAATTTTATCGACGCGGGCCTTATGCACGTTCTTGTGGTAAGCGGGCTGCACGTAGGTTTTGTCGGAGCCATGATTTTGGTTATTTTGAAGCTCTGCGGACTTTCATTGAAAAAAGCCTCTCTTTTAAGCATACCCTTTATTTTTTTATACGCGCTGGCAACAGGGGCAAATCCGCCCGCGCTTAGAGCGGCAATAATGTTTTCATCAATATTAATAGCGCTGGCTTTGGACAGAGAACCTCTAATTTACAATTCTCTGGCTCTTTCGGCTATTCTTATTTTACTTTTTCAGCCTCAGCAGCTTTTTACGGCTTCGTTTCACATGTCTTATGCAGCGACGATAGGGATAATATATTTTTACAAAGATATTTTTGGAATATTTGGAGATATAAAAAACGGCATTTTAAAGTTTTTTTGCGGAGTTTTTTCGGTTACGGTATCGGCGCAGCTTCTTCTTATTCCGGTTTGCATGTATTATTTCGGGAAAGTTTCATTAATTTCTTTTGCAGCAAATATAATTGTGGTTCCGTTGATAGGAGTAATAACGCCTTTAGGATTCATATTTTATTTTTTTACTTTTATTTTTTCTTATATTTCGCTGTTTTTGTCGGTTATTATTTCGATAATTCTTCACTTTATTCTTACTGCCGTCAATATTTCGGCAGGATTTAGTTTTTCAACGGCGGCTGCCGCAAAGCCGGAAATTTGGCAGCTGACGCTGTTTTTTGTTTTCCTTTTCTTTATTACGCGTTTCAAAGATAAAAAACGTTTTATTTTTTCCGGAATATGCCTGATAATAAGTTTTTGCGGCATAACCGTTCCGAAATTTATTGCAAAAGACAGAGTTGCGTTCAACATTTACCGCGGGCAAAACATTACAGCCGTACAGTCAATAAACAATGGTCTAAGCGCTTTTATGCTTTACCAGCAGACGGACAGGTATGACAAATATTACATAGATTCATTTCTGCAGTTTTTATCTTTCTCGGGAATAAAGAAAGCTGAAATATCATTCGTAGGATTTAACGAGACAGACGTATCAAACCAAATAAAAAACAAAAAAATGATTTTTGCCGAGGGCGAAAAACCTGAAGTTATCAAACTTAGCGTTGAAGAAAATAAAATTGATTTTGATATGGCTGGGAACGCCGAGATTTTTGATGAAAAACAATCCGTCATTTTATTATAAGTACTCCGATAAAAAATTTCATAAAAACGGGAGTATGCGAAGGTAAATAAACTTCCTAGGACATTACAGTCGAGATATTTCGGGGGATTTAGCAAAAATATTATGCAATATCGCAATGCAAAAAAAGTCAATATTAAGCCGTTAAAGCATATCGTCGAGATACGGATACAATCCAAAATTATCGTCGCCGTACGTCAGGACCGTGAATTTTAAACTGTAGCCTTTTTTTGTAGGTCTTATGTTTCCTATTTTATCTCCGGTTTTTACAATATCTCCGACTTTTACGTCGACATCTCTTAAATATCCGTAATAGATATAAAAATTCTGGGCGGGATTAAAAAGCCATACGCAGTTTCCGCTTACGGAATTTAACGCGCCTCTTTTAGCATAAATGACTATTCCGTTATTGGCGGCGACAACATCAGCCGGAGCTGAGGCGTTTTTTGTTGAAACTTCAATATGAATGTATTTCTGTCCTAAAAATTGGTCGCCTTCAAAAAACTTTGTCTCTGACGCCGCTTCAACAAGCGCTTTGTAAAACTTTTTAATGTCGGCAATATCTTTTCTGGAATAACCTTTTATGGGAAAAGCCCACGTCATATCTTCGATGATATTTTTATCTTCGGTATAATCAACTAAATTCTTCGTCAGCTTTTTTGCGTAAAACTCCGCTTCAGCCGAGGCAATGTTCCCTTTTCTCAGCTGAGTTTCAAAATCCGCCCAGTCCTGCAGCGCGTCAGCAAACGCAAAAACATAAATAAACATTAAACTTAAAATAAAAATAATTTTTTTCATTATAACCCCTTTTGACGGCAATTACAAATTACGAATTACAAATTACAAATCAACTGCAACGACAGAGCGGCAATGCTGTTTTGTCGTTGATTTGTAATTTGTAATTCGTAATTTGTAATTGCCTTTTTTATATTCCCTTAAAAGCCTTCACGATTATTCTCGGATTTGGCTTTTTTGTAAATAAACTTACCAAAGGCACGACAAAAAACGGAACTATTATGGCGATGCTTGAAGCTAAAGGCGCTTTTGCCGGACCTAATATATAGAACAGCGAGATCGCCAAAATTATTCCGCTAAACATACCGGCTTTTGCCCCTATCAGGGTCGTGCGTTTCCAGTAAATGCCGTAAACGTAAGGGGCTAAAAATCCTCCGGATATGACGCCCCACGATAAAGACATCAAAGTTATTATAAACGAAATTTCATATCTTGCGATAAAATAGGAGATCAGTATAAAAAGTCCGCTTAAGAAACGCATCATAAAAACGGAATTATTTTTTGAAATATTCGGATTGACATGCCCCTTATACAAATCTATCGCGACGCTGGACGCGGAAACCAAAACCAAAGCGGAAAGCGTCGACATCGACGCCGACAAAATAAGAAGAAGTATTACAAGCATAATGCCTTCCGGAAGATATTTTATCAGAAGTTCCGGGATCATCGCGTCAAAATTCGGAGCGCCGCTTGCAAACGTCACCGGAGCTTCGAAAAAAATATGCGCAAGCGCTCCCGTAAAATAAGCGCTGCCGGCAATAATAAGCGCAAAACCCAAAGTCGCAAATGCGGCTATCTTAATAACTTTTTCGTCTTTGATCGAATAAAATTTTTGCACCATCTGAGGCAATCCCCATGCGCCGAAAGACGTCATAAAAACTAAAGCCGCAAGCATTAAATAATTCGGCGGACTGACCGATGTAATGTGCGTATGGTAATTAAGGGATATCTGCTGGATCGAAGCGACAAGCCCTCCAGCTTTACCCGTCAAAATAACAACCATAAGAACAGCGCCTATTATCATTACGAAACCCTGAATAAAATCCGTGATCGTTACCGCAAAATATCCGCCCATAATAAGATAAACGCCTGTTATGGCGACCATTATCAGAAGGGCCGTATTAAACGAAATATTAAAATTCACCTCAAATAAATATCCCAGCCCCTTGAAAACAGACGCCGCATAAGGAAGCAAAAATAAAAAAATCACGACGGCAGCTATTATTTTGAAATATTTGCCTCTGTACCTTTCCTGCAAAAACTCCGGCATTGTGACAACGTCCAGATTTTGAGTCATCCTTCTTGTTCTTCTGCCTAAAACTATCCATGCAAGAAAAGCTCCCAAAAAAGCATTGCCTAATGCGATCCAAAGCGCATTCAGACCGTAACCCCAGCCGAGCTTTCCTGCAAAACCTATAAAAATAACGGCGGAAAAATACGCTGTTCCGTATGCAAAAGCCGAAACCCACGGCCCGATACTTCTTGAACCGATAAAAAAATCATTAAGGGTTTTTGTTTTTGTCATTCCCCAAAAACCCGCGGCGATCATAACGATAACAAAAAACGATACTACAATAATTGATGCCATTTTTAATCCCCTTTTTAACGGCAGATAATAGGTAATAGGTAAAAGGTAATAGGTTTTGGTGTTTTCGCAAAGCGAAAACCTAAAATAGGTTTCGGCAATCCTGCGACTACGCGCAGGACAGGCGCCGAAGCACAATACATATTACCTGTTACCTATTACCTTTTACCTATTTATAAATCTTATCCTCATCAAGCACGTTTACGCCGATTTCTTTTAAAACGACTTCCGCATCAGGATGATTTTCAATTTCTAAAATCATCGCGGCGGTTTTTCCGTCGTTAAGAAGAAAACCGTAGCAATCTTCTATATTCATTCCTTTTGCTGAAAGTTTTTGAAGCAAATCATAAAAAGCGCCGGGAACGTTTTCAAGAACGGCGGCGGCTATTTTTCTTTCAGTAACGGTAATTTTTTGTTTTTTAAGTTCGTCATAAGCTTTTTGCGGATCATTGACCAAAAGTTTTACTACTCCGAAATTACCGGCGCTCGCAAGAGACATTGCTCTCAAATTTATCTTATTTTCGGCAAGCACTTTCATTATTTTTTCAAGCCTTCCCGGCTTGTTTTCCAAAAACACCGACAAATGAAATGGCATAAAACCTCCATTAACGACAGGTAATAGGTAAAAGGTAACAGGTATTGTGTTTCGGCGCCTGTCCTGCGCGCAGTCGCAGGATTGCCGAAACCTAATTGGGTTTCTCTAAAAACCCCTATTTATCCCGAATGTCTCTATCGGGAATCCACGTTGCTTTTTTCTCGACGACAACGACAAACATGGATTCCCGCTTCCGCGGGAATGACACGGAGTGGACAGGGTTTTTAGAGACACCTAATTATAGGTTTTCGCAAAGCGAAAACAGCAAAACCTTTTACCTATTACCTTTTATCTTTTACCTGTCTTAAATCGTATACTCTTTTTGCTTTTCCTTCCGTTACGGGAAGAGTTCCCTGATCCACAAAAGTCACCGTCGGAGAAACGCCCGTTTCGGCTTTCAGTTCCGCTTCTATTTTGCGTTTTAGGCATTCGAGATCTTCAAGCGTTCCGTCAAAAGTATTTTCGTTTATTTCAATTTTGACCGATAACTTATCCATATAATCTTTCTTCATAATTTCAATTATATAGTTTTTGCCGGCTTGCGGAATATTCATAATGGTTTTTTCTATCTGTACCGGAAAAATATTGACGCCGTTTACAATCATCATATCATCGGTCCTTCCTTTAATGCGAGCAATTTTGCGATGCGTTCTGCCGCAAGGGCAAAGTTCCGGGATGATCCTCGTCAGATCTCTTGTTCTGTATCTTATCACGGGCATTGCCTGCCGGTTTATCGATGTCAAAACAAATTCGCCTTCCTGTCCGTCCGGCAAAACTTCCAAGGTATCCGGATCTATAATTTCGGGAATTACAAAATCTTCCCAAATATGCATACCGTCCTGAACAGGACATTCAAAAGCCATTCCGGGACCGCTTATTTCGGACAAACCGTAAGAATTGAAAGCTTTTAATCCGTACAAATTTTGTATTTCTCTGCGCAGCTCTTCCGTGTGAGGTTCCGCGCCTATAAAAAATATTTTCAACTTTAAATCTTTTTTAGGGTCAACCCCATCTTCTTTCATACTGTGGTAAAGTCTAAGGGCATAACTGGGAAGAATATGCACTACGGTAGTCCCGAAATTTTTCATAAACCAGAACTGTTTTTTGCTGTTTCCCGGGCCGATAGGTATAGTCATCATTCCAAGTTTTTCCGCTCCGTAGTGAAAACCAAGCCCGCCGGTAAAAAGTCCGTATCCCATAGTATTTTGAAAAACATCATTTTTTCTTGCTCCGGCGGTATACATGCATCTTGCCGAAATATTTGCCCAGTTTTGCAAATCCTGAGCCGTGTGATAAACTACGGTGGGATTTCCGGTGGTTCCGGAAGAAGAATGCAGCCTTACGACTTCGCTTAAATCCACAGTGAGAAAACCGTAAGGGAACCCGTTTCTTAAATCTTCTTTTGTCGTAAACGGCAGTTCTCTGAGCTGCTCTATATTTTTAACGATATTTACATTTTCCAGCTGTTTGGAGTAGAACTTGGATTTTTTTGCTCTCGATATCGTATCATTGAGCATTTGAAGCTGAAATTTTTCGATCTCGGAACGTGACGCAGTTTCAATTTCTTTTTGCCAAAACATATGACCGCCTTTTATAAATATGCATTTTTATATATAATGTGTTTATTAAAAGTTTTAAAATTATAGCATATTAGTAAGATATTATAAAAAGAAAGAAAAGGTAAAAGGTAAGAGGTAAAAGGTTTTGGTGTTTTCGCAAAGCGAAAACCTGTAAATAGGTTTCGGCAAAGCCGAAACACAATACTTATTACCTTTTACCTATTACCTATTACCTGCCGTCAAAGGGAAAACAATGAAATACAGCGCCGGAATAATATACAATAAAACAAAACCCAATGCGAAAAGGCTTGCCCAAGACATTGCCGCATGGCTAAAAAACAACAAATGCAGGGTTTTTGTCTGCGATTCTCATTCGGTAAAAGCAAAAAAAACGGATTTTGTCCTGTCGATCGGCGGCGACGGAACAATGCTTAAAACGGTGAGGACTTTTTCGCCTTTATCCGTGCCCGTTAAAGGGATCAATCTCGGTTCTTTGGGATTTTTGACCGATACCGACACCGACGAAGCGTACGCGCTTTTAAAAGACATTTTTAAATACGGGATCAAAATTGAAAAAAGAGTTTTACTTTCCGTCGAGTTTGAACAAAACGGAAAAAGAATTAAAAGAATTGCCACCAATGACTGCGTAGTACGCTCCGCTTCGGGAAGCAAGCTTATCAATGTGGCGGTAAATATTGATAAAAAATCCACGACAAATTACCAATGCGACGGAATAATTTTTGCCACGCCAACGGGCTCCACGGCTTACTCGCTTGCGGCATCAGGCCCTATTGTAATTCCTAATCTTCCCGTGTTCATTCTGACTCCTATATGCCCGCATACTTTGACTCAAAGGCCTATGATACTTTCAGATAAAAACGAAGTTGATCTGCAAGCAAACAACAAAAACAAAAGCGGAAAAATTTTGATATCGATCGACGGACAGGAAAATTTTTCCGTTGCAAACGGCAGCAAAGTAAAACTTTCTCTTTACAGAAAACAATTAAAACTCATAAAAAATTGCAGCAAACCGTATTTTGAAACATTGAAAAAGAAACTGCATTGGGGAGTTTAAAACGGCAATGAGTAGTTAGTAGTGAGTAATGAGTAGTTGTGGAGTGCGCAAAGCGCACATGATCTATACGCGGGGCTTTGCCCCGCACAATAATTACTCATTATTCACTGCTAATTACTCATTAAAATGGGTTATGTTACTAAATCTAAACATTAAAAACTATGCATTGATCGAAGATTTAAACATTGAATTCCACGGCGGGTTTACAGTCATTTCAGGCGAAACCGGCGCGGGAAAATCAATACTTGTGAAATCCATTGAACTTTTGACCGGAGCCAGAGCGGATTCTTCAAGCATACGTTCCGGCTGTTCCATTTGCACGATTTCGGCGTCTTTTGAATCTAAAAATCCGCAGATAAGAAAGTATCTGAATTCTTTATCCATTCCTTTTGACGATGAAAATACGATAATATTGCGAAGAACAATTGAAAACACGGGAAAAAGCAAGGCATTTATTAATGATTCCCAAGTCAATATATCGTCTTTGGCGTCAATAGGAAGTTTTTTAATAGATTTTCACAATCAAAATGAAAAACACTCGCTTTTAAATATCGACTCCCAGCTGGAAATTCTTGACGAAGCGGCGCAAATATCTGACTTAAAAGAAAAAGCGGCTGAAATATACTGCAAAGTTAAAGATATAAAAGCAAAAATCGAAGCCATGAATTTATCCGAAGCAGAAAGAGAAAGAAAAATCGATCTGTACGTTTTTCAGGTTCAGGAAATTGAAGACGCGAAACTTGAAAACGGAGAAGACGAAAAAATTGAAACGGAACTGCCGAAACTTAAAAATGCCGAAAAAATATCTTCATTATGCGAACAAACCATATCGCTTTTATACTCCGGAGAAAATCCCGCTTTAAGCAATTTAATAAAAGCAAAGAAAAACATAGAAACTATCAACACCCTCGGAGCCGATGCGTCGGAGGCATTGCCGCTTATTGAGCAGTCTTATTATCAGGCGGAAGAATCTTACAGAGAAACGGAAAAAATCCTTTCGCAGACGCAAATTGACCCTCAAAAATTAAATGATGCTCTTGAAAGAACAGAGCTGATAAAAAAACTTAAAAAAAAGTACGGCTCAACGATTGCGGAAATAATCGAATACAAAGAAAAAACCGACCAGGAATTAAAAGTTCTTCGGGATTATCAGGAAAATGCCGATAAACTTGAAAATGAACTGCAGATCTACACCAAACTGCTAAACGATATTTGTGAAAAAATAAGCTGGAAAAGAAAAAAAGCGTCCGCGGATTTTTGTAAAAACGCGGCTGCCGAGCTTGAAGATTTAGGGATGAAAAACGCGGCGTTTGAAATAAAATTTGAACTCAAGGAACCGTCTTCCGACGGTTACGATGCAATAGAATTTATGTTCTGCGCGAATAAAGGCGAAAAAATCCTTCCGCTTAAAGATACCGCGTCCGGAGGAGAACTTTCAAGAGTTCTGCTCGCGATCGAAGTTTCTTCCAAACTCAGAAACGACATGACGGCAATTTTCGACGAAATAGACACGGGAACAGGCGGAAAAGAAGGCGGAAAAATAGGAAAAAAACTCAAGGAACTTTCAAAAAATAAACAGGTATTTTCAATAACCCATTTGCCGCAGGTAGCGGCTTTCGCAAAAACGCATATAAAAATTTATAAGGAAATTTCAGATTCAAGAACCCGCACTATGGCTAAAATCCTTACAAATGGCGAGCATATAGAAGAAATCGCCAGAATGATTTCCGGCGAAAAAATAACAAAAACAGCTCTCGAGCACGCGGGAGAACTTATAAAAACATCAACTACTCTCTTATAACGGTATACGAACCTTCCGAAGAACCTATCAATCTCAATGTCAGCTGAACTTTATTGCTTAGAGCATCATCTTCACTTGCATAACAATACGTTTCTACTACATATCCGTATCCGGCAACATTATATTTAACCCTCTCATCATCTCTCGGATCTCTGATTTTAAATCTTTTAAAATATTTATTATGCTGAGGATATACCCTGAAATATCCTAAGTTCTGATCTTTCCTGTTAAACATGACAGTCGAGCTGACAATAACGTCCTTGTCTGCTACTAAGATGTCGTTTTCATCATAAAATTTAAATATAAAAGGATTCGAATTATCGGAAGCAAAAGACAGAGCCAGATCCTGCTGTTCTTTAATAAGTTCCAACAAACGCATGCCTTCATTGTATTTTGCATTATCTATATGTTTCTTGTATACGAAAACTCCAATAATGGAAAGCATACTTACAATAATTACAGTAATTGCGACTTCAACAAATGTAAACCCTCTATTATTGTTTATCATTTATATAATCCCCATAATATAGTATAGCTCATTTCCCGTAATAAAAACAGCCCTTTGCATTCGCAAAGGGCTGTGGAATACTAATTCTTATTAATCGAGACCTGTTGACAATGTTGTAGTGGTTCCTTCTTCGGATCCAATCATCTGCAAGGTGATGCCGCTTGCCGCACTAGCATTGTCACCGACTACAATAGCGGTGAAAGTCTTAGTACCGGTGTTATTTGCAGTTGATGAATAGTCAGGAAAATATTTATTAGCTCTCGCGTCAATATCAAGTTCTTTAAAGTAACCTATGGTTCCGCCAGTCGGAATAAACATGCCGAATTCTGCATAGTACACCTTTTGAGACGTTGCAATTGAACCTAACAGCGTCTTAGCTTCGGTTGCTATGGCTTTCTTTGTGTACCCTCTGTAAATAGGTACTGCTACAATTGATAAAATACCGACAATGACGATAACGATGATCAACTCTACAAGTGTAAAACCTTTTGATTTTTTCATAGCTTTCTCCTTTTTTATTTTTTTTACTTCTTGCCGGATTTAGGATTCACCTCCTTTACCAGCCTATATTCATATAAGCAGTATATAATAATGTTAGAAATTTTGCAATAATTTTTTTTATTTTTTTAATGTTTTGCTATAATATTGAAATGAACATTAACAAAAATAAGCTTGCGGATAAAACTATAGTCATTGCCGTAAAAAATGTCAAGCACAAAAAAGGCGGACCTTTTTCGGCGATAATCGTTAAAGACGGAAAAATAATTTCTTCCGCTTATAATTCCGTAATAATAAAGAATGATCCTACGGCGCACGCTGAAATGGAAGCGATAAGAAAAGCCGCTAAAAAACTTAAAAGTTTTGATTTATCCGGATGCGAAATTTTTTCATCATGCGAACCTTGTTCAATGTGCTTAAGCGCGATTTATTGGGCGAAAATAAAAAAAATTTATTGCTGCGCCGGCAAAAAAACCGCCGCGAAATACGGATTTAAAGACGAAATAATTTTTAAAGAGCTGAATAAACCTTCAAACAAAAGAAAAGTCAGACAAATATTTATTGAAAATAAAAACAAAAATCTTCCATTTAAAGAATGGAAGATGCTTCCGGATAAGAAAAAATACTGATTAAAAGAAATATAAATAAAATATAAAATGTAAAAAGTATGTTTTTGACGTTAATATTTTATATTTTACTTTTTATATTTTACCTGCAGTTCAAGCAGTTCGCTTACCGTCACGATCTCATATCCTTCCGCTTTTATCTTATCTATAAAACCGGCAAGAATATTTACGGCTTTAGTGCTTGAATCATGCATGATAAATATTGCGCCGCTCTTTATTGCGCCGGCGTATTTTTCATACATTTCTTCTTCCGTCAATTTTAAATCCCAATCGCATCCGAATGACCAGTTTATCACAAAATATTTGTGCTTTTTTGCCGTGTCTTGCGCGTCCTGCCGGGCATATCCGTAAGGATAACGGACTAAATACGGTTTTACTCCGGTCGCTTTCTTTATTGCTTTTTCAGATTTCAAAAGCTCGCTTTCTATTTTCTCATTTTTATCTTCCTCCGTATACTTATAAAAATTGAAGTGGTCGTAAGTATGGCTTGCTATTTCATGCCCTTCCTGCGCGGCTTTTTTTGCCGCCGCAGGATTTTCAGCTGCTCTTCTGCCAAGCATAAAAAACGTCGCTTTTACGTCTTTTTCTTTCAGTATTTCAAGGATCCTTTCCGTTGCTTTGCCAGGCCCGTCGTCAAAAGTCAACGCGACTTTTTTTGAGTCTTTAGACCCGTCGGCGTAAAAAACTTTGATTTCCGCATTGCAAAACGCAAAACAAAATAAGCATAATAAAGCTAAAATATATCTCACTTTTCAATCCTTCTTAATGCATTATATCCCGCGCTAAAGATAATAACAAAGAAAACGGCGTCAAGCAATATCAGAACGATCCCATATTCGAAAAACGGCAATGCCGTATAGTTTTTTGAATAAAACATCCTTAAAGGCTGCATGATGATCACAATATTGACTATTATCATCAAAAGTGAAAAAAGCATAAATACCAGACCGCCGAGGGAAGACTCTATCTGCGGTATGTTTGAATAATTAAATTTTGGAAGAATGGCGCCTATAGAAACCGCCGAACAGCTTATAAGCAGCGACATCGCGGCGGTAGCGGCTATTGTTATAATGAAAACCGGCTTTGAAATCCCAAGCATATAATTTGTAACAAACATCAAAATCATCGATACGGCAAAAACGGGAATTGCCCCGAACGCTATTTTTTCAATAAAAAGTTTCATACGGCTTAAGGGACTTGTCAATAAAAACCAAAAACTTTCTCCTTCCAAACTTATAAGCGGAAACGAAAGCCTCAAAGAAACCGCCGTCGCCACAAACCAGACAAGGGCGCAATTTACTATAGACATGGTATTATGCATTTTTATCGTTTCAAACGACAGTTTATACATGCTGAATAAATAAACCAGCACTATTGAAGCCAGTATCAAAACCTGCGACCATTGGTTTGAATCCCTGATAAAAACTTTTACGTCTTTTTGAAATATTGCAAAAACTGGACTTCTCGGCTTAAAAGATTTCTTTTGTATATTGGACGAAGCAAAAGCCTGCCCTTCGTTAAGGCCTTCCATATAAAATTTTTTTGCGAGAAATTTTATACCGAACCATAAAACGGCCGCAGCTGCGAAAAGCAGTCCCGCATAAATAAAAATTCTTCCGAAATCTTTTGCCAATAAACCCGTCACCGCCGAAGTATACCACCATGAAGGCAAAAATTTTGCCGTCGGCGCGTCCAAATACCCCAAATACTGCGACAAAAGTTCAAAACCTTCGGAGCTCACAAACTTTTCAGGCTGGACCAGCCTTATAAAAACCAATACGAAAGTGAAAAACACCATACCTATTATAAATATTAAGTTTCTTATTTTGGCAGCCGGAAAAAATCTCATCACGATAACAGTAAAGCCTATGCCGCTAAAACTTGCGCATGCCAAAAAAGGAAAAACAAAAACGATCGAAAAAACATAGAACAGCGAATCGGCGTTTTTTACGATCCCCAAAGCCGCCATAAAAGGAGCCAGCGCGGCAAAAACCATCCATGAAGCGTAAAAAGAAGAGTTCGCCGCTTTAAATGAAAAAATGTCGCCTAACTTTATCGGAGAAGTTAAAAGCCATTTTATGTCCCTGCCGAAATATATCGTGGAAAAAGACACTATTACCGCGGACAATGCCGTCATCATAAACGCCGTGATAAAAATCAAAGCAAGGAGTTTGTTAACTATCAAAGGCCCGGCAACTGCGACGGAATTTATATATTTCAGGAAAGCGAACGAAGCTCCAAATACGGCAAACACTATATTTATCCCGATAAAAATAAAAACCGCCGCTTTAAAATTATCCTTAAACTTTAAAGAGTTCAGACGGTTAATAAACGAAAGAATAGATATTTTTATGAGATGATGCATCAAACCTCTTTTAACGGCAGTGAGCAGTTTTTAAGCGAAGCAAAGCCCTGCACAACAATTACCCCCTGCTCCCTGCCGTTTCTGTTAGGCGGAGATAAATCGATTCCAAATCCGCGCTGAGGCCGTCTTTTTTGCGCAGGTTTTCAAAAGTATCCAAAGCGAGAATTTTTCCGTCGTTAATAATGCATATTCTGTCGGCAAGCTTTTGAGCTATCTCCAAAACATGAGTGCACATAAATATCGTCGTGCCGCTCTTTGAAAGCCCTGTAAAAAGCTCTTTGACGATCCTCGCGCTTTTAGGGTCAAGGCCTACAAGCGGTTCGTCAAGAAACATAACTTCCGGCTTATGAAGCAAAACTCCTGAAATAACAAGCTTCTGTTTCATCCCATGGGAAAAAGAATCTATTATTTTATCCGACATGTCGACGATCTCAAACATTTCAAAAAGCTCGGGTATGATCTTTTTTTGCTGCTCCGCAGGAACTTTATAAATATCTCCGATCGTTCTCATATATTCGAAAGCCGTAAGATACGGATAAACGTAAGGCTGGTCCGGAACAAAACCGATCTTTCTTTTTATCAAATCCATTTCGGTCAAAACGTTCATACCTAAAATTTCAGCTTCGCCGGAACTCGGCTTTAAAAGTCCCGTCAAAACTTTAACGGTAGTCGTTTTTCCGGCGCCGTTAGGACCCAAGAAAGCAAAAATTTCGCCTTTTTTTATATCAAAGCTTATATCGTTTACGGCTTTAAAATCGCCGTATTTTTTTACCAGACTGCGTACTTCTACGGCATTATTTATATTGCCCATATAATCACCGTTCCAAGCAGGGTCAATAACCCCGCGTTTAATATCTGCATCCAAAAATTATCGTTTATAGGCCAAGGAACGGCTTCCACGACCGTGGCGATCGCCGCGCCGGCCAATGCAAATTTCCAGTTAAACAGAAACAGTCCCGCCGCTAAACATGCGGCAAAGCAGGCAATGCTGCCTTCAAGACTTTTTCCGGAGAAAATTTTGTGTCTGCCGAAAGTTCTGCCTATCAATGCCGCGGCCGAATCCCCGAATGCAAGGTACAAAAAGCTCCCCATGACCATATACTTGTTTGGAAAAATCAAAATCGTTATCAAAGCTCCGGACAATGTGCCGATAAGTCCGCTGATTTTTTTCGCTTCTTCTTCCCTGTAAAACCCTTTAAAGTTTTTACAAAAAAACTCATTGCAGGCGGAAACATTAAATCTTAATATTTCAAGCAATGCTACAGCCGTAACAGCTATTGCCAATCCCCAAATAACCGTACTTTTAGCAAGATGCCAATATCCAAACGCATAAATAAGCGACAATAAATGAAACCCTTTTCTTTTTAATTCGTCTTTAGGAACGCTTACCATAAAACCCCTTTTTAACGGCAGAGTGAAGAGCGGAGTTGTTGTGTTTCGGTTTTGCCGAAACCTAATTAACGCGTTTTCGCTTCGTGAAAACACTTTATTTTCACTTTTCACTCTTTTTTAAGTTTTTTCAAATGCCGTAATTATCTGCATAATTCCTTCATGCAAAAACACGTAAAAATCTATGCTGTTGCCGTACATTGCCATAAAAAGATTTTTCAAATCCGCTTCATCCGGAAAAACCAAAGCCATAAGCAAAGAAAAAACAACAACGTTTACGGCGATTATCAGCACATATGAAAAGAAAACCCCGTAAACTTTCAAGTCAGGCTGGCCTATGCCTATTATATATACGGTCAAAGCGGCATGAAAAGCTATCGAAAGGCCGGCAAAAAAAAGAAAATACGGATACAAAGGTTTTATATCCGTAATCCATCCCAAAAACAAATAAATTACTATGATCGCAAAAGTATATATCGGGAAAAAGTACGGCGCAAGGGTTATCCATATATTGTCTTTTGTCAAAACAACATGTCCGGACTCGCTTCCTACTTTAAATTTTTTAACTTTCGCGCCGCTTAATATTCCGGCAAAAGCGTGCGTCAATTCATGTCCGAAAACATATGTGCGCATAGGTTTATAAAAAGCTATCTGAAAAATAACATAACACAAAATCCCAACCCAAAACGGAATATAATAGTCCGTGCTCTTTCCGGTAAAATCAAGGAAAGTTCTTATTAACGTATACGCCGAAGCGGCAACAATCGGAATTGATAAAACCGCGGCAAAATTTCTTATAAACTTCATTATAAACCTTTTTGTAAAACCGAAAATCAAAAGATTAGACGCATCAGGAGTCTGCCGTTTTTAACGTATTTCTATCAATTTTAACTCTACTCTTCTGTTTTCGACTGACAGAGTATTATTTTTATTGATAAAGTTGACCGCTCCCATACCTTTCGGTTCGATTATCTCAAAATCTATATCGCTGTCGGCAAGCTCATTGGCAACCGCCGCCGCTCTTTTCAAGGAATACTGTTTGTTTATTTCCTCGCCGCCGCCGGAATCGGTATACCCCTCAACAACAACTTTAAATTTTTCATTATGGTTTTTTTCCATGTACTCTTTTATCGCTTCCGCCGCTCTCCAAACTTCTCTCACTCCGTCAGGAGCTAGATCAAACTGATTGCCGCCGGCAAACAATATAGTCTGCGGGAATACATAGCTTAGTTTTACGGTTTCCGTTTTAGCGGCGCTTGCTGCCGGTTCAGGGTTTTCCGCGGTCTCAGGCTGTGAAATTTCTTTAACCGAAACATCAACGGCAGTTTCCGGAAGTCCGGCGCTTTCAGACGAAGAAACTTTTTGAACCGGTTCTTTTGATTCTTTTTCTTTTACAGCCAAATCCGCGGCAGCGGCTTTTTGCGCGGCTTCGTATTCGGCTTTTTCCGCGGCTTCTTTTTTCAATCTTTGCTTCTCGGCTTTCTCAACAGCTTTCTTTGCCGCAGCATTTTCTTTCTCTTTCTGCCTCTGAACTCTTTCTTCTTCCCTGCGCATTTTTTCTTCGGCAGACTGCTTCGCCTTCAGTTCCGCGGTTTCTCTCGCTATTCTTGCTTTCTCGGCTTCTTCCGCCTGTTTTCTGGCCGATTTTATTGCTTTTGCTTTCTCATCGGCTTTTCTTCTGGCTTCTTCGGTCCGCTTTTTAGCTTCGGCTTCTTCTTCGGCTTTTCTCTTTGCCAGAAGCTTTGCCTGAAGCTTAGCTTTTTCCTCTTTTTTAGCTATTCTTGCTTTTTCATCGGCTTCGGCTTGTTTTTTTGCAAGTTCGGATGCTTTAGCTTCTCTTTTAGCTTTCAAAGCAGTTTGCCTTTCAGCTTCTTGCATACGCTTTTTAACCAATGCGGCCGCTTCGGCTTCTTCTTCTATTACCTTCCTCGCATTAGTCTTTTCCAATTTTTTCTTCTGTTGCGCATCAAACCGCGCTTTTTCAGCTGACGCCTTTTCTTCTTTTATTCTTGCCTTCTCCACAGCTTTTGCCTGGGTTTGAGTTTCGGCATTAAGCTTTTTTTGAATCCGCTTTGCTTCTCTTTCTGCCTGAAGATTTGATTTTTGAAGCTTAGCTTCCCGAAGCTTCGCTTCATCCCTGATACTTCCGCTTATTATATACCTCACTCCTGTATTCCCGTATATGTTCCGGTATTTATCCGCGCCATAATAATTTCCGTTCACAAACATCCTCCACTTTTCCGCTATCCTCACGGCTGCTCCCAGCCCGACTCCAATTTGTATCGCCCCTTCTTGCGCTCCCCTGCTGTAAAACTCTGCTCCCGTTTTCTCAAACTCGCTCTTTACCTCAGGCTTAGTTCCTGCTATTATATATTTTCCTTCCGCATTCGCATGCCATATCCATCTTCCTTTCCCGTATTCCAATCCGGCTCCAATTCTCGCCGCGCTCCTTAAATAACTCCCCGCCTTTACGTCCAAATTATATATTCCCGCTTCTTTTTCTTTAAATCCTCCGTACATCGCGTTTTGCGTTTCTATTCCCGCAAACGGCCTGAAATCCGTTGTTTCGCTTATTCCTATTCTCAACGCCGCTTCAATATCCGCGCTTATCGTCACCGCATTTATTTCAGCTTTTGCCGTATGTCCAATAACCGCTCTTTCCGTGTTAAATTTATCATAGCTTCCCAATAACATTGCCTTTAATTCCCAACCGTCTCTTAAATATCCTCCGTACAATCCCAATCCGTTCTTATTCCCGTCCGCTTTGTGTTTGCCCTGCTCCGCATTATCTTTGTTTATTCTTCCGTATATTCCCCATATCAAATCTCCGCCGTATTCTCTCTGTATAAACCTGTCAAACCCCAACATCACTCCCATTGATACGTCTTTGTAATCTTCCAAAGAATTTTCATCTTCCTTAAAACTTTCTATTCCGCCTTTCACCTGCACCCACAATCCGCCGTTTGTATCTTCTTCTTTGCCTTTGTCGTTGATCTGTAATTGCCGTTTATTATTTCTTATCTTATCATACACTTCATTGTTCGGGCTGTCCGCAGCCATATTTCTTATCACATTCGCAAGAAAATATCCCGACGTTCCCGCAAGAAAATCTTTTACTTCCGCTATATCTGTTTCAGTTCCTTTGTTTTGTTTTATCACCATCGCGTTTAATACATCATGCCATGCCCCTGAATCTTCCGATATTTTCTTAAACGCTTTTGCCGTCTCGCTCTGATTATATGTCAGCGGTCTTATTGCTCCGAAATTCGTCGTGCTTATTCCGTCTAATATCAGTTTTACTATCCCGTCTTCATATTCCAGTTTGTAATCTAAATATCCGCCGCCTAACGCGCTGATTATTGAACTGCTTGAGAATGTTCCGTCCAAATACGCAGTACCGCCCGTTATTATCAATTTATACTCTTGCTGATCATATCTTCCTACTCCCGCAAATATGTCTATACTGCCGTATATACTTGCGGTTACGGCTTTTATCTCATCGTTTGTCCCGTCACAAAACACATCCATGCTTAAATTTGTAATGCTTTTAAAATTGCCGACGCTTACGGTATTTACCGTTCCGTTGTACATATTTAACGTGCTTGTACCTTTAAGCTCCAAAGCTTTCCCCTCATACGACGCGTCCGCAAGCATTATTATGCCGCCTTCGGTTATATTAAAATCCCCCCATATCTTGTTTGTTCCGCCTAAATACATTGCCCCGCTGCCGCTTTTGCTTATTTCTATTCCGGTTCCGCTTGTATCGGTTAATATCCCGCCTTCAAATCTTATAGCATTGCTCCCGCTTATGCCTAACTTCGCTCCATTTGTCATGTACGCGTCATTGGCTTGTCCGTTCGCTTTATTTCCCCTGAAGATAACTTCGCCGCCATCGGTATTAAACAACACTGTGCCGTCGCTTATATACAATGCCCCTCCGTATGCGACGGCTTCATTGTTTATGAAATTTATTTCTCCTCCGCTAAAATTCGTATTAGAACCGTATGACGCACATATTGCTCCGCCCGCATCAGCGATATTGTTTATGAAGTTTACTAATGACGATGCAAAGTTCATTGTGTACCCATTGTATATCGCGCCGCCATCACAGGCCTTATTTTCAACAAACATTACATCGCTGTTTGTAAATGTTATTATTGCATCATTAATATTGCATATTGCTCCGCCCCAGCTTGCAGTATTGCCGCCGAATATTATGGCGCTGTCTATTGATGCTATTGTTGAACCGCCGGAATTGCATATCGCGCCGCCGTAGCCATCCGTGTACAAATATACGCCTGCGGCATTTTCAATAAACTTTACATCAGCGTCTGTGAATATCACCGTTGAAGCATTATCATTGTATATCGCGCCGCCGTAACCTATATATACGCTATTTCCGTTAAACATTATATTATTGTCTGTAAATGATATGAGTGAGTTCTCATTGTATATTGCGCCGCCGAAATCAATTGCCGCATTGCCGCTGAAAATAACGGCGCTTCCGGCAAATGAGATTTTTGAACCGTTGTAATTGTATATCGCCCCTCCCCCTCCGGCGCCGTACATCTCGTTCGCCGTATTGCTGCTGAATATTATATTGCCGTTTGTGAATGTTATTGAACCGTTTGTGTTCAACAGCGCTCCGCCTACGCCGGCCGTATTACTGCTGAATATTACGGTATCCCCCGAAGACATTTCAAAATTTATTTGAGCGCCGTTGACTATCGTTCCGTTAATATTTTCGCTAAATATTATATCACCGTTTCTGAATGTCATTATAGAATTGCTATCATTAAATATCGCTGCCTTATTACTGCTGAATATTACAGTATCTCCCGAAGACATTTCAAAATTTATTCGGCTGTTATTTATATTATATATCGCCCCGCCTCCGTAATTTGCCATATTGTTGCTGAATAATACATTCCCGTTTGTAAATGTCATTGTTGAATTCTCATTGTATATCGCACCGCCTCCGCCTGCCGTATTACTGCTGAATATTATTGTATTTACCGAAGACATTTCAAAATTTATTCGGCTGTTATTTATATTATATATCGCCCCGCCTCCGGAATTTGCCATATTGTTGCTGAATAATACATTCCCGTTTGTAAATGTCATTGTTGAATTCTCATTGTATATCGCCCCGCCGGAACGATAAGTATTTCCGGATGGTTTATTATTTTCAAATTTTACAATGGTGTCGGTAAAATTGATAACTGATCCGGTATTATATATTGCGCCTCCGTCTCCGTACATTCCGGCGATATTGCCGTAAAATGTTACTTCACTGTTTATAAAATCGATAAATCCGCTGTCAAATCCGTAATAATCGCTATTAACTATCGCTCCGCCGTTCGACTGAGCATTATTTTCGCTAAAAATTACATTAACGTTAGTAAATATTATTTTTGAACCGTATCCATTGAATATCGCGCCCCCATTAACAGCGCTGCTATTTCCGCTAAATATTATATTTCCGTCTATGAATGACACTGTTGAATAAACAATATTGAATATTGCTCCTCCAAAACCGCTTGCAGTGCTATTTCCGCTAAATATTATATCCGTATTTATAAAGATTGTTTGTCCATTGGTGCTATTGTGTATAGCTCCTCCGTAATTTGCCGTATTCCCGTTAAACGCTATATTGCCGCTTGTGAATGCCATTGTTGAATTCTCATTATATATCGCTCCGCCATAACCGTAAATATAGGTATAATTCACAGCGCTGTTTCCGCTAAATATTATATCGGCGTTTGTGAAAGTCATTGTTGAATTGATATTGGATATCGCTCCGCCTAATCCGTCTCCCATATTTTCAATAAATATTATATCTCCGTTTGTGAATGTCATTGTTGAATTGTCAGTATTAGATATCGCTCCTCCGTAACGCGCCGTATTGCTGCTGAATATTATTGCGCTTCCCGAAGTTATTTTAAAATCCATCTGACTATTATAATAATTCTCTATTGCACCGCCTGAATTATTCGTTGTATTATCCTTGAATATTATAGTATCCGCCGAAGACATTTCAAAATTAATTAAACTGTTATGATTGTATATTGCCCCTCCTCCCGGAGGTCCTGCGATATCATAATAATTCCCTCCTATATTCCCGACAAATTCTATATTCCCGTTTTTGAAAGACATTGTTGAATTGATATTGGATATCGCTCCGCCCCAGCTTGCAGTATTATTGCCGAATATTACAGTATCCCCGGAAGACATTTCAAAATTTATTAAACTATCTCTATTGTGTATTGCTCCGCCGCTTCCAGATTGGCCTGTAGACAGGCTTGCCTCATTCCCGTTAAATATTATATTGCCGCTTGTAAATGTCATTGTTGAATTTATATTATATATCGCTCCGCCGGAACCATATGGATTTGTCGCCTTATTAACGGTAAATATTATATCTCCGCTTATGAATGTCATTATTGAATAATCATTGTATATGGCCCCGCCGTACGTCGTGCCATTTCCATCCGTGAAATTTATATTGCCTTGAAATAAAACATTCGCGTTTGAAAAATTAAACAGTCTGTAAATGCCTCCTCCGCCAAGCGTTACGCCATTGCCGTAAAAAACAACCGGATTAGGCTCAGTGCCGTAATTGATCGTATCCAGAGCGCTTGTATAATTTACAGCAGCCGTAGTAAACGTTACGCTTGTCGCGCGAACGCTTGGGCTTACGGCATAAGCAAGACCGGTATAACTGGATACATTTACGGCTTGCGCGCATACATTGGCCGCCGCGAAAAAAAATACGGCGGAAACGGACAATAATAATTTGCGGTTTAGTTTTATAAACATTTTATGCTCTTTAGAAACAATTAAGAATACAACTTAGACGGACAGACGCGTAAAACCACAGTAAAAACTTCGCGACAATGCATCTGCATGCCTGCATCCCAACTTCCAATCTTCTGATGTTTTTAAATATTTACTGATATTTTATCACAATTTGCGGGCAAACTACAGTATTTTCGTTAAGTTTCCTTTGACATAACAAACTATAAATCGTATAATTCTTACCAATGTTTTAATAATGGCAATTACGAATGTTTGCGTTTCGGCAAATCTGAAGCAAGTTAATGGGTTTTTGCAAAGCGAAAACAAAGAGATTCGCAATTGTCTCTATAAAGGAGACGGTATGCATTGGTTAGGCAAAGTTTTTTCTTTAAAGAAGTTGACGGTTATTTTCGCGTTTGTAATTACGGCGGCAAATCAGTCTTTTGCAAGCGAAGCAAATTTAATTCTTCCGGATTTGGCGGCAGTCAGTTTCCTAGGCGGAGCAATCAGCGGGAAAGCGCTTTTGACAGCCGGTTTTATTATCTGTATTTTCGGTTTATGCTTCGGACTTTATCATTTTCTCGGCATTAAAAACCTCCCCGTGCATAAATCCATGAAAGATATATCCGAACTTATTTATGAAACGTGCAAAACTTATCTCATAACCCAGGGAAAATTCATTATAATACTTGAGATCCTGCTTGCAGTAATAATAATCGTCTACTTTGGACTGCTGCAGCATTTTGCGGCAATAAAAGTTGTAACCATTATTATATGCAGCGTCGTAGGCATTTTGGGAAGCTACGCGGTGGCATGGTTTGGAATGAGGATAAACACTTACGCCAACTCAAGAACTTCTTTCGCGAGTTTAAAAGGAAAACCTTTTCCGCTCTACGAAATTCCTCTGCGCGCGGGAATGAGCATCGGAATGCTTTTGATAAGCATTGAACTTTTCATAATGCTTATAATTCTTTTGTTTATACCCAGAGATTTTGCGGGAGCCTGCTTTATCGGTTTTGCGATCGGCGAATCTTTAGGCGCTTCGGTTTTGAGAATCGCGGGCGGAATATTTACAAAAATTGCCGATATCGGTTCGGATTTAATGAAAATCGTTTTCAACATTAAAGAAGACGACGCGAGAAACCCTGGAGTCATCGCGGACTGCACCGGCGACAATGCCGGAGATTCCGTAGGACCTACGGCGGACGGTTTTGAAACATACGGAGTTACCGGCGTAGCCGTAGTAACTTTCATAGTTCTTGCCGTAAGCAGCCCCGAGATACAAATTAAACTTCTTGTATGGATATTTGCAATCCGTTTGATGATGCTTATCGCGAGCGCGCTTTCATATGCGATAAACGGTTTTATCGCAAAAGCGAAATACGCGTTATCGGATAAAATGAACTTTGAAATTCCTTTGACGTCTCTTGTATGGATAACTTCAATAGTTTCAATTCTTCTAACTTTCATAGTTTCAAGACTTCTCATCGGAGATCTCGGCGACGGAACGCTCTGGTGGAAACTTTCCACAATTATCAGCTGCGGCACGATTGCCGGAGCAATAATACCGGAAGTCGTTAAAATCTTCACTTCGGTAAAAAGCGCTTTTGTACAGAATGTCGTCACATCTTCAAAACACGGCGGAGCTTCTTTGAATGTTCTGGCGGGCTTAACGGCCGGCAATTTCAGCGCATACTGGATGGGGCTTGCGATTATACTGCTCATGTCAATAGCGTACGCAATAAGCACTTTCGGACTGTCGGCTATAATGATAGCTCCCGCGGTATTTTCATTCGGGCTTGTCGCTTTCGGCTTTTTGGGAATGGGTCCCGTAACGATTGCCGTCGACTCATACGGACCCGTAACGGATAATGCGCAGTCGGTATACGAATTATCCTTAATTGAAAGCATTCCTAATGTTGATAAAGAAATAGAAAAAGATTACGGATTTAAACCGGCTTTTGACAGATCAAAAATTCTTCTTGAAGAAAATGACGGAGCGGGCAATACGTTTAAAGCAACGGCAAAACCCGTGCTTATCGGAACCGCGGTAGTAGGCGCCACGACAATGATTTTCTCGATTATCGTTATACTTACCGAAGGGCTTGTTCCGGGGCTTGTAGCAAAACTTTCAATACTTCACGCTCCTTTCCTTCTCGGATTGATAGCAGGAGGAGCGGTAATTTACTGGTTTACGGGCGCTTCTAACCACGCGGTAACAAGCGGCGCTTATAAAGCCGTTGAATTTATTAAAAACCACATTAACCTTGACGGAACAGCCGAAAAAGCTTCTACCGACGATTCAAAAAAAGTCGTGGAAATATGCACAAGATATGCGCAGAAAGGAATGATAAATCTGTTTTTGGTTATTTTCTTTTCGACTCTTGCGTTTGCGTTTGTCGAACCTTATTTCTTTATAGGCTACCTTATCTCAATAGCGCTGTTCGGGCTTTTTCAGGCAATATTTATGGCGAATGCCGGCGGAGCGTGGGATAATGCGAAAAAGTATGTCGAAGTGGATTTGCATGAAAAAGGAACGGAACTTCACAAAGCGACGGTCGTAGGAGATACGGTCGGCGATCCTTTTAAAGACACTTCATCGGTAGCGATGAACCCGATAATCAAATTCACTACGCTTTTCGGACTGCTTGCGCTTGAACTTGCAATAGTATTGGCCGGAAAAGGTTCTTTAAATACAATTCTTGCGGCAATATTCTTCGGCGTATCAGTAGTGTTTGTGGTAAAATCATTTACGGATATGCGCAACAAATAACGACAGAGAATAGATAAGAGATAATAGCGTTTAGGTAAAAAGTTTTTCGAAGCAAAAACGTAGAATTTATTTTTTTATCTATTCTCTATTATCTCTTCTCTGCCGTTATCATCTTTCATAAAAATCCACATATTTGGTCGTAAACTTATAATTAATTCCCATATTGCCGTAAAGGCCTCTCTGAGAACCGAAGAAAAGCCCGTTAACGTTGACATAAGCGCTCCAGCTCGCGGAAATATCATATAAAACGCCCGCGCCTACTGTAGTCGAAAATAAATCATTTTCTATGCCTATAATGTTTACAGGCTGGCCGGTATTTTTAAACTCTCCTTCAAATTTTCCGTATCTTTGCGCAAAAAGAAAATTCAACTTCGCTTCAGCGTACCATTTTGCGCGCATATCAATACCGTTATTTATCTGAAATCCAAGACTTGAATTTACGCGGTTATAAGATCCGGAATAAACCGTCAAGTCCGCGCTGCCGGCGCCGTCTTCGGTAAACTCCTGCGTAGTGATATAAGAATAGTCAAGCCCTAAAAACGGCCTGAAATAAATATCATTTCTGTAAAAGTAATCGTATCCGAGTTCAGCCGCGGTATTTATACTGTAACCGTCAAAATCAGCATGCGTTTTTCTGTTGATCGCGTCCCCGTAAAATATCTTTCTTGAAGAAGAATAGTTTTGTCTTCCGCCTATAAGCATAAGTTTAAGCTCAAAATTATTTTCAAAGAAAAACGCCCCGTAGCCTCCTATATTATATCCCGTAATATCGATCGTATCGCCGTTCTGTTTGGCGCTTGTATTAACATATCCTACGCTCAAACCAAAAATTTGCATATCGTCTTTCATGGTGTCAAAACCGGCCTGCAGCCCAGAGTTCGATGCGCTAAAATCTCCGGGAGAATTTTTATCGCCGGTATATTTATTATCCGCGATGTATCCCTGAGCCCAAATATTCCTCTTTATACTGCTGTCGTCGGGAATAAAATAACTTTTCTTAAGCCTTGAAAGAACGCTGTCTTTGGAAACGTTTAAAGCGGGGATCGTTATGGCATTGGCATATATATGTCCCGAAAGACTGTTGAGAGCTTTTTTCTTGCCGGCGATATCCGGCATAGTATCAACGCTGTCTATAACTAAAAATAAATCTCCGAGAGCCAGTCCGTACTCTTCATCCAGCGCAAGAGCAACGCTTTTTTGATTGTCGGTTAATCCGGCTATGGCATTAAGCTGGTCTATGCTTAAAACAATGTTCACGGATTTCCACTCGGCATAAGCCGTAGTGCTCGCCTCAACCCCGTCCGAATACGTCAAATATGAATTGACTCTGTGCATCTCGCTGCCTTCGGCATTTGTATTGTCAATACGAAGTACGCCATGTCCGGACGTAGAATTTATTATATTGTAATTTTTTTCAGCGGCTTCTACTCCCGCTATGCCGACTTTTATCAAAGTTCCGTCCATGTACGCGTTATAAGAATAAATCGTATCCGACGCGTTTGAATTGGAATCTATATCATAATAAATTTTTCCGCCGGTCGTAGAAGTTAAAACTCCGGATATATACAATTTATCGGTCAAATCGCTGTTTCTCATATCAAGCACCGTCGTAGTACCCGTGCTGACACTCGGGTTAGCTCCGATAAGCCGAAAATTTCCGGCTTCAAAAGACGAGCCGGAGCCTAATATCGTTGTTCCTGAAGTTATGTTCAATGTTTGAAAATCAAAATCTCCGTTTAAATACAGCTCTCCGGAGCCGTATTTGTTTACGACATTTCCGGCAGTGCCGGTTGAATATTTTATACCGCCGTTAAACGTTATTGCCGCCGACGTCGTAACGGTTAAATTGAGAACTGCGTTTCCGCCCATGTGCACGTCATTCCTAAGTCCGCTTGAAATATTATTTGAAAATAAAATATCTCCGGTCAAAGCGTTAAAATCGCTTGTGCCATCATGTATGTAAACCGCTCCGCCTTCCAGTCCGGCGGTATTATTCGTTATTTCGGCTCCGTCGCTTATCGTTAAAGTCCTCGAATAAAAAGCCCCTCCGCGGCCTCCGGAGCCGTCATTTGCGGAGTTATTTGACGCTTTAAGATAACCGCTGAAAGTTATATCTCTTTCGGCAAACAACGCTCCTCCCGAACCGTAACTTGAAAAATTTGAAGAGATCACTGCCGTAGCCGAGGAATTATTGAAGACTATGCTGTCTCCAGAATATACGGCTCCGCCGGAAGAATGTTCAACCTTGTTCGACATAATATTGACTGCGCCGGAAAAAGTTACCGTTGATACTGCATATATCGCTCCGCCGAAAGTGATAGCGCTGTTTTTTTCTAAATTTATCGTCACATTAGGATTTTCAAAATCTACGGTAGAACCCGCGTATATCGCTCCGCCGGCGTGAAAGGTAGCTGTGCTTTCATCCGTAAAAGCCATATTTTGGATTAAGTTTGCGCCACCTTTAAAAACAACATTTTGTCCGGCATATATACCGCCGCCGCTTTCCATTGCCGTGTTTGAAGACATAAATATCTCGACATTCTCGTCGGTAAAATAAACGCCTCCGGCCACCGCATAAATACCGCCGCCTTTTCCCATTCTGACAGTATTGCTGCTTATATTAGCGCCTCCGCCTACGGTAACGGATCCACTCCCCGCGTAAATACCGCCTCCGCCCAATGACGAATAATTACCTTGGACATTCAGAAAACTTCCGGAACTTAAAACAACGCTTCCTCCTGAAAAAACTGCCCCGCCGTGACCTGTAACGGCAACATTCCTTAAAAAACTTGCTGAACCGTTTATTGTGACGGTTCCCGACGCAGAGTAAATAGCTCCTCCAAAAAATGTGCTGCTGCTTGCTTCAATGGCAAAGGTGCCGTTTATGGTAAGTCCGGTACCGGAGTTATATATTGCTCCTCCGCCGCCAGAAGTATCACCGCCGTATGTCCCTCTCACGAGAATAATATTATCGAGAGTCAGAGTACTTCCGCCGTTAAGGTTGAAAAATCGGTGAGAGCCTTCTGAAGTAAGAGTTTTCCACGCACCGTCGTTAGATTGAAGAGTTATATTGTTTTGCGTAATATTTTGAGACGATGTAAAAACAAAACTTCCGGTAAGCGTGCCGGTGCTTCCGTTGCTATTGCTTAAAACAGCCCAAGCCGCCGGATCATTAATATTAGTCGTACTAAAAATAACGTCGGCGGCAAAAATAAAAGACGGAAAAATAATAGCAGACAATAAAAAAAAGGCCGATAATTTAATAAATTTCATATTTCCCCTTTTAATAACAGAGGATAGGCAGTAATAAGTAATTGCGGTGTTTTCGCGAAGCGAAAACCCATTATCAATTCCGGCTTTGCCGAAATACTTAAACTGCTCTCTGTCTTTTTGATATTTTATATAGTTTTTAGATTTTTTGCCAGAAGAATATTGCAGATGCACGGTAACTGCTCAGTAAATCGGAAGTTTATGCCGTTTTATCATAGATCTATCTCTATGAATCTATACATCTAAAAATTATTTTTGAAAGGTCTATTGCGGTTTTTTTTACATTTTCCGTCATCTCAGCGCCGAACTCCAGATTTTCGGGCTGAATTCCTATTATCAGGGTTTTTAACGGATTATCATGAGAAATATAGTTAATAAAAACATTCATCGGCATCATGTGGGTTGAAAATGCCGCTCCCTGTATGTCGTCTGTTGAAATAATGCTTGCTTGGCCAGGCTTTAAACCGCTGTCGGCGGCGTCGCATATTATTAAATGCGTAGGAGCAAATTTCTTTATCTCTCCGGTAAGATTTTCGGGCGCGGTATAACCGGACATTACTTTAAAATTTTCCGGCAGATTCTCTTTCAAAAGTTCATCTGCCGCCAAAATACCTGCGGCATCATCGCCTCTTAATTCAGAACCTATTGCAAGAAAGACGACTCTTTCTTTATCTTTTAAAAATTCGTTAATAATTTTTTCAATTTTTTCCAATCTTCAGCCTTTTTGCAGATCTTTCGAGCCGCCGGCCTGCCGAGCTGCCGGCGCTTCCGGATTTAACTCTTCAAGCTTAACGGTCAGTTTGGATTTATCTATTTGGGCAAGTTCAAAATTGTCCGTTGTATGTAAAGCTTTTTTGGGACATGAAAAAACGCATTGAGAACAAAAAATGCAGTTCGCGAGAGACAGCTCGCAGCTGAAAATTTTTTCTTCAACTTTCGTTATTTTTATGGCGTTTGACGGACAATTTTTTACGCACATATTGCAGCCGATGCATTTTGCCTGTTCAAAAGATATCATTCCGGCGACGCTGCCGTGAATCGGGCGCCTTTTATGCGGATATTCCGACGTAGCCGGCTTTTTAAAAAGAGTTTGTAAAACTTCAAAAAACATTTTTCCTATTTTTTTCATTATGTGACAGCCTTTATAATAATGTTGATTGTAATCTGAAGCAAAGCCAGAGGTGTAAGTAATTTCCAGCAGAAACGCACCATCTGATCTATTCTTATTCTCGCGAAAATCGTCCTTATAACCGTTAAAAGCGCAATAATAAAAGTAATTTTCAATAAGTAAATTATAATTCCTAAAATAAAACCGCTCTTGTAACCGAACGGCATAAAGGCCGCCGCAAGAAGCGTTGCCGCGGCTATTGCCTGCATATTCATCGCAAGTTTAAAATACGCGTACAAAGGCCCCGTGTATTCGGTAAACGTTCCGGCGACAATTTCCGTTTCGGCTTCAGGAATGTCAAACGGAACTTTTTCAAGTTTGCCATGAACGGCAATCAATGCCACGCCAAAACCTATAATATTGACCAAAAACAAAAATCCTTTCGCCCAGTAAAAATCTATTACCGTTGAAAATGTCCATGAACTTGCAAGAATTCCCGGCGCTAAAACAGCCATAAGAAGAGGCACTTCATATGAAAACAGCTGCGTTAAAACGCGCATTGAACCGATTAAAGAATATAAAGATCTGGAATACCATCCTCCCAAGAAATATGTAAGAGTCGGGATAGTCATTATATAGATCACGGCAACTATATCGCCTTTAAAACTAAACAGCGATCCCGCTTTCCATATAGGCATAAAAAGAAACGCCGTAACGACCGACGCGCATGCCGCAAGCGGTAAAATTCTAAAAATTATTTTGTCGGCTTGTTCCGGAATGATAAGTTCCTTAGCCAAAAGCTTTACAAAATCGGCAAAAGGCTGAAACCACGGAGGCCCGACTCTGTTTTGCATTCTGGCGTACAGTTTTCTGTCAAAATATTCTCCCGCGAGAGCAAGAATAAATAAAAACAGAAAACCCGGAAAAATAAAAATTTGCAATAATGCTAAAATCATTTAAAACCCTTTAACGGCAAATAATAACGACAAGTAACAAGTATTAGTGGCCCCAAAAGACAATTCCGCTTAAAGTGGGTCATGCTGAACTCGTTTCAGCATCTTGTCGTAAAAAACTAACGGCTGTACTTTCGACGGAGTTACCCTTACGGGAGCCGGATGTTTTGATAAAAACCCAATAAGCAATAACTGACTGCACAGCATACGGCAAACAACTAATAAGCAAAGTCTTTTATTTATTACCTATTACCTTTTATTTGTTACTTGCCTTTATTTTCACTTTCGTAAAATCAACGCCTCTGTTCTTTTTGTACCAGTCGATGCTCTGTTCCCTGAGCTGTTTCCACGTAATTTCCGAAGAACTCATTGAGGATTTATCGTTAAGAGCGACTATCATTCTGTCCGTGCACGAAAAGCAAGGATCGATCGCCGCTATGACGATCGAAACGTCGGCAAGATAACCTTTTTGAAGCATGGTCGAAACCGATTGGACGTTTGCAAGCGTAGGCGCTCTGAGTTTCACTCTCTCGGGTTTATCCGTACCGTTTGAACGCACATAATGCACGTCTTCGCCTCTGGGAGCTTCATATCTGCTCAATGCTTCGCCCGCCGGAACTTTTAAAGGCGCCGGGACTTTCAGCGGCGTTGAAGGCATTTTTTTTATAAGCTGCCTTATAATTGAATACGATTCCATAAGTTCGCCGACGCGCACTAAAGCTCTGCCGTAAACATCGCAATGATCGTCGGAAACGACATTGAACTCAATTTCGCCGTAAGCCGCATAAGGATCTTCTTTTCTCACGTCTCTTGTTATTCCGGACGCTCTGCCAGTAGGCCCGACAGCGCCCATTCTTACGGCGTCTTCATGCGATAAATAGCCGACTTTAGAAAGCCTTTTTATTAACGTTATCTCTTCTTTGCAGACCTGAATATAATATTTTGTTCTTTCTTCAAGCGCGTCCATTGCTTTGAGAATTTGTTCTTTTTCGCTTTCCTCAATGTCTTTTCTTACTCCGCCGATAATATTTACCGCGTAATTAACTCTGTTGCCGGTCAGAAGCGAAAGCAGATCCATTATAATTTCCCTGTCGCGCCACGTATACATAAGCAAAGTATCAAATCCTATTTCGTGAGCCGCGACGCCAAGCCACAAAAGATGGCTGTGTATGCGTTCCATTTCGCCTATTATGGAGCGGATATACTTTGCCCTCATTGGTACGTCAAGCCCAATAATCTCTTCAATAGCCTGAATCATACACGTAGAATGCGAATGCGAACATATTCCGCACACTCTTTCAATCAAATAGATGTCATGAAGATACGGTTTTGTTTCGCAGGCTTTTTCTATTCCCCTGTGATTGTACCCGAGCTTCACCATTATATTTTCAACTTTTTCACCCTGCAAAGTCACGTCAAAACTAGCCGGCTCTTTTAACGCCGGATGCTGAGGCCCGATCGGTATTATAAGTTTTTTTGTCATTTGTTCCTCACAAATCAGTTTGAAGTGTGAAGAGTGGAGTGTGGAGTTGTTGTGTTTCGGCAAAGCCGAAACCTATTAAACAGGTTTTCGCAAAGCGAAAACACATTCACTCCACTCTCCAAACTCCAAACTTCACTCTTTCTTATCCAGTCTGTCCACCGTCCAGTCTTTTCTTAAAGGATATTCGCCTTCTGGCCAGTCGTCTGGCAAAGGATACCTTTTTCCTTCTTTTAATCCTTCAATTTTTACGCCTAGAAGATCGTAAACTTCTCTTTCCTGCAAATCTGCCGCCGGATACATATCCGTGATCGTTTTGATCGAAAGTTCGCCGCTTTTCGGAATCGACGTTTCGATATTGAGCATAAGACCGTTAAGGTCAGCCATATGATAAATAAAAGAATAATTTTCTTTGTCGTCCATACCCGTAAGCATGCAAAAAATATCGACTTTTAAATCTTTTGCCGCAAACTCCAAAAATCCGCGAAACTGCAAATAAGGAATTTTCATCCAAATTCTTTTTTCTCTTTGAACTTTTATATTTTCCGACAATTCCGGATACGCGCTTATAATTTTTTCGGCTATCGGGTGATTATTTTCCATTGAAACCCCTTTTCAAATAACAAGTAATAAGTAACAAATAAAAAAGTAAAAAATCAAAGAATTTTTTGTAATTATATTCGTCGTTATTTATTACTTATTATTTATTATTTATTATTTATTACTTGCCTTTCCTTTTCTTCAAAATTTTTTAGAAGTTTTGATATTCCGTCTATAATAGCGTCGGGGCTTGCGGGACATCCCGGGATATAAGCAGAAACGGGGATGGCCTCGTCAATACCGGAAAGCATATTATAACATCCGTCAAAAACTCCGCCCGAACACGCGCACGTGCCTACTGCAACCACGAATTTCGGTTCCGGAAGCTGTTCATATATTCTTATAAGCCTGTCTTTTATCTGCCTTGTGACCGGTCCGGAACACAAAAGCACGTCAGCGTGCCTCGGCGTCCCTTTAAGCTGTATGCCGAACCTTTCCAAATCATATGTAGGAGTAAGCGCCGCGACAATTTCAATATCGCAGGCATTACACGCTCCCGTGTTAAAATGTATTATCCACGGAGATTTCAAACGCGCCCAGTTGACAAGTTTTTGAACCGATTCAATCATTTCTTTCTCTCCGGAATATTATCAATATGCTTAAAAAAGCCGCCGCAATAAAAAGCAGCGCAACGGCAAGAGAATCCGAAATTTTATCCGGCGAAGTCGCGATCACAAGGGCAATCACGTGCATTATCGTAAAAAAGAAAGCAAACGGGAAAAACTCGCCGTAATTGAGCCTTATTCTGTGCTCTTTAACATCTTCGCCGCAGGCATAAGCCTTAGTTTTGCCTTCGGAATTATCAGAGTTCTTGTGCGATATTTTTCCGGTAAAGAACGATAATATCAAAAAGAACGCAAATATCAGCATAAATACCGCAGGAGGCAAAACAATAATTAACGCAGCCGGACAATTCATTTTTATTCCCTTTTTTAACTAATATAAAACGTATCCTTTACTTTTTATATTTTATATTTTATCTGCCTTTTTTATATTTTCAATATCCAGAGAATTATGTTTTTTGGCTATATTTATTATATAGCCGGCCGAAATCATTAAAATCACGACTTCGATTACTATCATCGTTATGATCAAAGGTTCCATCACCTGCGGTCTTCCGCTGAAAAAACCAGCTGCGGCAAGAAGTATCGTAACTCCTTTTGTCATTATTTCAAGACCTATTATTACCGAAATAATATTTTTTGTTATTATGATCGCGTATATTCCGATCACAAATAAAATCGGAGCCGTTATCAAATACAATTTAAAAAGCATTAAAACTTCATAGCCCATTTTTTATAATCCCTTTTAGGCAATTAGTAATTAGTAATGAGTAGTTAGTAATTGTTGTGCGGGGCTTTGCCCCGCTTATTAATAGGTGCGCTTCGCGCACTCCTTAATTACTCATTACTAATTACTAATTACTCATTACTCATTGCCTTTATCTTTTGTCTTTAAACAAAACAACAACGCCGAAAACGCCGGTCAAAATTATTATTATCTGTCCGATTAAATCTATTTGTCTTAAATGCCAGATTTCGTCTCTGTCGAAAATTTCCGCTGCAGCGGCGCCGTCAGGTATAGGTATAAAATGAATTCCTCTTGTAAGCATATAAAAAGCTGCCGCGCAAATTATTATTATTACAGGAAGAAGCAAAAACTTCTTAAACATATTATCTCTTTCTTTGCATCGTTCTTCCTCGGTCAGCGGATTTGTAATGCTTATAACGCTTATAAATATTACCGTGATAAGCCCTGCGCAAACCGAAAGCTCAAATATCGCCGCAAGCGGAGCCCGCAATACAAAAAGCGCAACCGTTACAAGAATGCTTATGGATGCAAGCATTATTGCGGCTCTTATGACTCTCGTACGCGTTACGGCAAAAGCCGCGCAGATAATTATTAATGATAATAACAAAATATGAACAGCCATTTATACCCCGTTTTAACGACAATTACGAATAAAAGACAAAAAAACATTAAATCAGTCATTGACATTGATTCGTAATTGGGACAAAGTCCCCGTAATTCGTAATTGCCGTTTCAAATAATTCCCACCGCCGGAAGCACTAAAGATTTAAGTATGAAATAAAACCCTAAACCGGCAAGTATCGTTATCGCGCATAAAATAACCGACGGAATTGTAAACGATAAAGACGCTTCACGCACATTTTCAACATTCGCAGAACTCTCTCCGAAAAATACTTTTTTCTGCAAATTAAGAAAATATGCCATAGTCAAAAGACTCGCGAGTATCGCGACAAAAGCAAAACCTTTACAGTTCGCGGACCATAAAGCTATTATAATAAAAAGTTTACTCCAAAAACCCGCCAAAGGCGGAATTCCGGATGCAGACAAAAACGCTATTGCCGTAGTGGCCGAAGTCACCGGCATTTTCGCGCCCAGCCCGCCGAAACTGTCAACGTCAAGCCTGCCGGTCTGTTTTTCGACAGCCGCTGCATTCACGAATAAAAGCGATTTAAATATAGCATGGTTAAAAATATGGAACACCGCCGCCGCTATACCGAAAGCGGTTCCCGCGCCTAAAGCCAAAACGACGTATCCGACCTGGCTTATGCTGGAATAAGCTAAAACTTTTTTAAAATCTTTCTGCGTTATTGCCGCAACCGCGCCTATAACTATTGAAAGAGAGCCCGCTATCAAAAGAACCGTTTTCACATTATCGTTAAATCCGACGGCCGAATAAAAAAATCTTATAAGAGTAAACACGCCGGTTGTTTTAGTTATTATACCGCCCAAAAACACCGACACTCCGGCGGGAGCGCAAGCATAAGCTTCCGGAAGCCACGCGTGAAAAGGAATCAATCCGCCCTTTATCATCAAACCGCAGACAAAAAGCATTACCGCAAGCAAAACGATCGTGTTTCCGCCGAAATTTCTAACCGCGGCGGAAATGTCTTCAAAGCCTGTGCCGCCCGCGACAAGAAAAAACAATGCGACTGAAAAAAGCATCATAACGGTCGCTATTGAAGATATTATCAAATATTTAAAACCGCCTTCAAGAGAAGTTTCGGTTTTATCCAAAACTATCATAATGTATGAAGCCGCGGCAATAACTTCCACAAAAACATATATCGTAAAAATATCGCGCGCAAAAACTATTCCGTTTATTCCGGCGACAGCCAAAAGCATAAGGTTTGAAAGAGAGAACAATCTGCCGTCGTATTTTACAAACTGCCTCGACGTTACAAGAGAAACAAAAGCGACTATCGCCGTTGAAATTACCATTATTTTAGATATGCCGTCGGCGGAAACATCCAGGCGGAAAAAATCTCCTATAACTTTTGCAAGCTGAGCGGAACCGGCTTCGGGAAGAAAAACAGCTATAAGCTGATAAGCAAAAAACGCCAAAGCCGTATAATAGGCCGCCCTGCCCGAAAGCCGCGGGATATTAAGCAGAATTACCAAAAGAATAGGAATAAAAATTAATGATACTGTCATTTTTTTATTTTATGCCGCCCCTGCTGTTCGTCGTTACCATGCATCTATGCATCGCCGCCATTGCAGTTAATTTCACTTTGTCTTTAACTTCCATTATACGAAAAATAAAACTATTACCGCTATCCCGCACAAAACCCAAATTATGTACATGGACATATTTCCATTATGCGCTTTTTTCAGCATTTGCGAACAAAATAAAACGGACTTAACAAAAGCAATGTCGTAAACCCAGTTCAAAACTTTATCAAAACTAAATGAAGCTTCGGCAAAACGGTTATAAACGCTCAAAACCATATTGTAAGGATCTGCGCTTTCATTTTCATCAAGTTTATTGATTTTCAAACCCGAAATAATAGGTTTAACAAAGCCCAGTCCGTTATTATATTTTTTAAAACCTACGACAAAATTAATAAGAACGGCAACAAGAGCGGAAACCGAAACTATCATAAGCAAAAGATTTATGTTCTCTTCGGCCGGCAAAACAAATTCGCTCCCGATCACCGCAAGCGGTATATTTTTAAATATCCCGAACAGCAGGCACAGCAGCGCGGCGGTTACCGCGGGGATCATCGACGTTACCGGATATTCAAAAAACTTATCGTCATTTTTGAAAAATATTTCTCCAAGCCAGTTTAAGACCGCGCTGGAACAGAAAAAAGTCACAAGGATCATAATTACATACCAAACAATGCCCGCGTGTAAAGCGCCTTCATAAATCAGTTCTTTTGAATAAAACGCAGCAAACATCGGCACGCCTATGAACGAAGCTATAGATAAAACAAAACACATAAATATGTACGGATTCTTTTTACATGAAACGCTTTCGACTTTGCTGTCGTCAATTATACCGGCGCCGAAAAATAAAGTTGATTTATATATCGTATGCGCCAATAAATGCAAAACCGCGCCGGCAAGCGCCGCCGGAAGAGCAATCAGCGCCGCAATCATCATAAAACTGCCCTGGCTAACGCTTGTATAAACCAGCGTCTTTTTAAAACTTTTCTGCGTATTTGACAAAAGCGCCGAAAGCAGAGCGCTGGCCGCGGCAATGCCCATCAATGTATACGTTACGCAGTTTCCGCCTTCAACGCCGAACATTTTCAAAGCAATAAACAAAATATATATCCCCAAAACTTTTTCGGCGGCAGTCGCCATAAAAACCATAAAGGGAACGGAAGTTTTTTCCGAAGCCTCGGGCATCCAGCTGTGAAAAGGCATAACTCCGAGCTTGCCTGCAGCGCCTACGGCTATAAAAACAAAAGCCGTTACGGGCAGCAATCCTTCAACAGTCAGAGAGACTTCCGAAATATTCATCGTTTTTGACAAAGCATAAACAAGACCTATCCCCATCATCAAAAACAAGTCGGCGACCGCCGTAATAGTAAAGGCTTTAATGGCGAGCTTTTTATTGTCGTTTGCCGAAGACAAAATCATCATTACAAAAGGAATTGCCAAAGCTTCGGCAAAAATTAAAAGAAAGATAAGGCTGTCCGTAATCAAAGCTCCGTTTACGCAGGCAAGGGCAAAAAGCATTCCCGCTTTAAACAAAGATGCTTTCGGATTATCTTTCATATTGCTTATTGTAAATATTGACGCCAGCAGCGCGAAAAAAGCGACGATTACAAGCAAGAACTCTATAAACGTCGTCATTATTACCGAAAAAGAAAAGTTAAACGCGGCCCATGCCGAGTATGTAAAAATATCTTTGGCAAAATAATAGCAAGCCGCCCAAAGATTAAACAAAACGGCGACTATAAAAAACACTTCTTTAAATTTTTTATATTTTTCCGGCACACAAAAAACCGCTATCGAACATATTGCCGGAATGATGATAAGAAACAGCGTTAATATACTCATTTAACCATCCCGAACATTTGATTTGCCGCGAGTTCCGCTATAAAAGTAAGTTTGCTGAAAACCAAACCACATATTAACGATATTGCGGCAAGCAATGTTACGCTTAAATTCATGGGAGACCAAACGCTTGATTTATGCGCTTCAAAATTACCCGCGGGCTGCGCGAAAAATACTTTGTAGAAAACTCTCAGCATATAAAGTATGGTAAGCGTAGCGGCAGCAACAAAAGCTATCGCTGAGCCAGCATAACCGGCATCGGCGGCTCCCGTGATAACTAAAAACTTGCTGAAAAAACCGCCCGTCGGAGGCACCCCTATAATAGACATCATGCATAAAAGGAAAGCAATGCATGTTATCGGCATAATTTTTGCAAGGCCGCCCATCTTTGTTATGTCTTTTGTATGCGTTTCATGTTCAATTATGCCCGCGCTTAAGAAAAGCCCCGCTTTAGCGGCCGAATGCATTAGGATAAAAAGCATGGAGCCCGCAAACGCAAGACGCGTCCCTGCCGCGAAACCCAAAAAAATGAAAGCAAGCTGGCTTACCGTCGAAAAAGCGATAATTCTTTTTATATCTTTCTCGACAAGCGCGGCTCCGCCCGATATTAAAGCGCTTAATGCTATTATTATAAATACCGCCGTTTTTATTGTTTCGGAAGGAATTATCACGCCGTTAAAAAGCCTGGCATAAACGTAAACGCCTATTTTTACAAGAACAGCGGCGTGAAGCAAAGCCGTAACCGGCGACGGAGCAATACCCGCATCCGCAAGCCACGTATGAAAAGGAAATGTCGCGGATTTGGCAAAAATACCGCATAAAATTAAAAGAACCGTCATATTTTTGACAGTTCCCGGAGCTATGGCGTAATGTATCGCGGCAAAATCAAATGATCCCGCCTGTTCGGCAAGCATAATAAAACCGGCCAGCATTAAAAGAGCGCCGCCGGCCGTAACCATAAAAGCTTTATTTGCGCGCCTTACATGATCCTCTTTTCTGAAAAAACCTATCAAACGCCATGAAGCGATCGCAGTCATTTCCCAGAACATAAAAAGGAAGATGAGGTTTGCGGAAAAAATTATTCCCATCATCGAGCCCAAAAATAAAAGCACTATAAAATAGTACTCATTTTGGTTTTTATATGAATCGATATATTCAAAAGAATAAAAAACTATAATCGCGCTTATCAAAGAAGAAACCAACGCGCAAAACAAAGCAAACGCGTCGGCTCTAAGTATAAAGTTAAGCCCTAAAGGCAAATCATAATAAAATGAAACTATATCGCCCGCAAAAACCGAAGGAGCAAGCAAAAGTCCCAATATAAACGTAATAAAAGCAAGAGCTAAAGCAGAAATATTTCTTGCTTTTACGGAAAACCGTCCGATTATCGGAAGCAGAGATGAAAAAAGCACGGGAACCGCGACGATAAGTATTAATAATACTTCATTTGGCATAAATTATTATTCCACTATTAAATTAGAAACCGCTCATATGAATAATTTAAACCCATATGCGCGGATTTTTACTGTTTTTAACTGTATTTATTATATCCTTAAAATATTTTATTGTCAATGCGCGGCAACAGCCATGACAAAAAAATGCGGTATTAAAACTTTAACGAACACAGCTGCTTCCATTGTATCCTACTCATCCTTGCGCAGCCAGAGAAGTCAAAATATAATCTATTGCGGACGTATCGAATTCTTTTGTCATCAGTTCAGACTCTGCAAAATCTTTCATAAAAAGTTTATTGTTTAAATCTTCAATAAACCCGGGATCGGATATGGCTAAATTCATTTCCCCGTTAACATAAAGGCTGAACTTGTCAAAGTTGGCTGAACCGACGCACGCCCACCCGTCATAAATCGCAGCTTTTATGTGAGTCATCCTAGGATAAAAATAAACTTTTATGCCGTTGGCAAACATTATATTGGCCTTTACGATATTGTTGCTGTTCATTATGCCGTAATCATTTTCCAAAGGGAGAATAACCCTCACATCCACGCCCCTCGCCCTGGCATTGATCAGCTCCTGAATAATTCTCACGTCGGCAAAATAAGAATTTTGAATGTAAATTCTTTTTTTTGTTCTTTTAATCGCGGCGATCTGCGCATTGAAAATCTCCGCCGAAGACGGCTTTGTATACAATACTCTTATGCCGTACATATCCGGCTCAATGCCTTTCTCATAATCCGTTTTTGGTTTAAAGACCGCCCTTGCCGCTGCGGAAAAATCTCCGCCTGCGCCCGCAAAAGTCCATACCTGATTGAAATCATCTTTAAGCTTCGCGACTATCGGGCCTTCAAGCGCGAACATCATATCATGCCAAAAATATCTGTATTCTTCGCCAAAATTCATTCCTCCGGTATAAGCAAGTTTATCGTCAATAATAATCACCTTGCTGTGATCGGTGTTGGCCCATGTATTCAGTTTAGTGCGTACTTTTATTTTTGAACCTTCTTTCAAATATTTCTTTACATTAGGCATCACGTAATCTTTTGAATACAGCTGTTCCGGAGATTTTGTCCAGTTAAGCACGGTATTGATCTCGTCAAGCAAAACTCTGACTTTTACGCCTTCGTTAGACCGGGCTTTCAATTGATCGGCAACGGTAATAGCGTAAGGATCCGTTTTAAAAATATACATCCTGATGTCAATTTTTTCTTTTGCCTTGGCAAACTGCTCTATCATGTCCGGAAAAAAAGCGCTGCCGTCTATAAATATTCTTGACCTGCCCATATACTTTTCTTCGCTTATATTAAAATCGAGATACTTGTCAAAAGCTTTTATATCCATTGTTTCATCGCCGTCATACAGAGGCGGGATTTTACCTTTGATGTTCTCTATGCTGGGAGAAATGCTTGTATACAGCGTATACATTGCAGTCGAGAAAAGCCTGTGAAACGAAGTAAAAGGCGATTTAATTAACGCAAAAACATGGCTTTTGATTAAAAAAGAATAAACTAAATCAACGGAAAAGCCCAAAGGAGAGGTTTCTTTTTGAACTTCGTAATAATCAGGAAGCTTTACCGCCGCGGCGATATTTTTTTTCATATCCACATAAATATACGGAACAAGAGGAATCGTATCTATCGGCAGGACAAATCTTTCTTCGGCGGGATAACGCGTTTTAAGTATTTCGATTATTTTAGAATATATTTTTTTTCTTATTTGTTTTTTGTCGATTTTGTCATCTACGTCAATATTTTCAGGAAGGCGCGACGGATCGCATACTTTAATCTGCGAATCCGAGTCCCTGTATAAAATGACGTCTTTAAAGCCGGTGAGCAGCATTTTGCCTTTATTATTATCTTTCGGCGCGATTTCAGCTATAATCTCTTCGGATGCCTGCCGTAAAATATTTTTCACAAGCAAAACTTTTTCAGCGCCGCCGCCGTTTACGCCTTCGGGAATTTCCTGCATTATTTCGGCTTCAATAACGGCGTTTCTTTTGCTTTTTCTGCTTCCTTCTTTCGGAAGTTTGGCAAAAAGAAAAAACGTTTCGTTTTCATGGCTGTAAAGAAGGTAAAGGTTTCCCTGATATATAAAAACTTCTTTCGGATCAAATGCCGAATCGTCTATATCCTGAAGAACCTGATGTTTCTTATAAATGTTGTGGCATGCCGTAAAACCGAAGAAAAGTATGGCTGCAATAATAATTATTTTAACTTTCATTAATTTCCCAAAATTTTATTTTTTATTATATATAAAAGAATTTCGGGCTGCAACCGTAAAAAAGCAGTTATAGCAATAATGAACCTCCGCGCAGCAAGACTGCGCAGTATCAGTTGTCATTGCAGCCTCCGAGCCTTTAACTTGGATTCCCGTTTTCACAGGAATGACACCATTTTAGATAGGTTTTTAGAGAAACCCAATTAATAACGGAAGCGGAAAATAAATAGCAGTTAAAAAATCCCGCTTTATAAAAAGCGGGATTTCTATACTGTGCTTCTTTATTATCCATTCTGCCGTTAAGCTGCCGTCATCATGCTCTTTATGGCTGCCATCGACGACATCTGCGCAGATTTTCTTATCTGTTCTCTTGTGGCAACTTTATCTGCAAGTATGTCAAGCATATAAACCGTAAGCTGCGTATAAACGGCTGCCGCTCTATTTGCTTTTTCTTTATTTTCTACGGCTTCGCTTTCCCTGAACATTTCATAAGTAAACCCGCTTTTTTGCACAGGCACGGACAAGTTCAGCAGCAGAGGTTCTATTTCAGCTGCAGCCTGCGCCACTGTCTTTTTATTGAGAATATCTTCAATCTTGGCAAGCAACGCTTCGGACGGAACAAGATTCTCTTCCGCATACGACGACGGATAATATCCGGCCGCAAACAATGACATTTCAGCCATAAGATTTGCGTATACTTTAGCGATCGCGCTTGACGTAAATTTGCCGTCAACTCCGCTTATTATGATCTTTTCGTTTAATCCCTGCAGGAAACCTGCAATTTTTGCGGCATTGATTTCTTTTTGTTTATCTTCGGAAGAATTATAATCCGACAAAAGCTTATCCAAATGCTGCCTTGCAGCTCCTAAAGAACGTTTGGGATCAAGCGCGTTCATTAATGAAATTATGACAGTTTCGAAATTATTAATTTCGGAAAGCCTGTTCTGTTTTGCAAGACTTCCGATCAAAACAGCAGCGTATGCAGACGGCAGCGATTTACCTTTAACTTCAACTCTTCCCGCAGTTTCAACATCAAAAGAAACCGCGGAAACATCCATGGCCGATCCTATTTCTACGGCATTTAAATAACTTCCCGCATAACTTTCCTCAAATGTTTTCTGCCCTGCTCTAAACAATCCGAAGTTAAAACCTTTGAAACGCGTTGAGCCTCTTGAGGGAATCCTGTAATTTTCAGCAGCGCTGTCGTCGACAACTTCTCCCCACAGCAAGCCCATGGGATAATCTACGGACTGCGCCCCCGACAAAGCGGAGTTTTTCAAAAGGTCAGACATGCTTGAACCCGTTTTGACAAATGTTTCGCCGTTTATTTCAGTCTTATATCCCGACACGTTTGCGTATGACTGCAAATCCTGAAATAAGACGACCGGAGTATATCCGAATTTAGCGATAAGATTTGCCGCGTCAGGAGTCATGTTAGGAGATTTTACGGCGACATTTATAAAGAAACCCGTTTCGGCTGCCGCCGCCGCAATATTGTTCAATATATTTTCATCCGCAATATCCGTTTCCACGGTAAAAGAAGTCACGCCGGCGGCAATCCATTTTGAAATTATCGCTTTGGCATTACCTGCATTTATATCCTTAATGTACATGGATATATCCATATCCGCCATCTGAAGCATGACCTGCTTAAGCTGCCTTTCAAAAAACATCTGCTGCATTGCCATTATTCTGACAAAAATATTTTGTTCAATATCTATATTATATTTTTCCCTTTCGGAAACGGCGAAAGAATCAAGCCATGACGAATTTGCAGCATAGTAAGCGTCAACTTCCGCTCTTTGCTCCGCGGTAAGTTTCCGGTAAACTTTAACCGCAGCCAAAGTTTTTCTTTTTGCGACAAGCTCTCTATTAACGATTTCTCTTTCGGAATCCGCTGCAGTTAATTCGCTGCCTGTTATAATGCCTTGGGCTTCCGGAACGGCCATCCAATCAAGAAGCATATAGTTTGCCGCCAAAGGATTACCGTCAGCAAAAAGATCATGCATTGTAAAACCGTTCACTTCCGCATTTTTCAAAACGGTTTCGGCATAACTTTGAAGAGACGTTATTTCTCCAATACCCGTATCTCCGCTGCTTCTAAGCATAGCCGCAACGGTAAGTTTTTCATTATACGCGCCTTTTTTTGCGGTTTGTCTTTCAACTTTTCGAATTTCGCCGGTAAGTCCGGCCGATACCGCGATTCTTTCCGATACGGCTTCAACGGTCGTAAGAGATTTATCCTGCGGCAAACTTTCAACAAAAAGCCTGTCTGCCGAGTTTGAAAGGTCCAAAAAACCGGCTCTTTTAAGTTTTATCTTTACTTCTGCATTATCAAACACGGCAGCGAGCAGTTGCTCTTTCGCTTCTTTGCTTATGATATCGGCAGGAATTTCATAAATAAACGGCACGGAATACTGAAGTTCATAATAACTACCGTGTTCGGTCTGTACGCGCTTTACGGCAGCTTTAACGTCGATATCCCTTACTCCCGTATTAATTTTGAAATTAAATAAAACATCGTCCGGATTGATATATCTTCTTTGCGTAACCGAAAAAGCTTTTGCGCCGTAAGAACCCATATAAGAAATCAAACCGGCGCTCGACGCGGCATTTTCAATATCAAAAATAAAAACCCTTTCTTTTGATTTCAGATAATCTGGCGCATTTGCTCTTCTTGTTCTTTTAACGGCTTCTTCATGGATCGCAAGAGGAACTTTACTCAGCAGCCTTGCGTCCCTGAAAGCCCTTTCCGCGGATTTTTTATATTTGGCAGCCTTTTCAGTATCGGCATAAACAAAGTCCAAAAACATTTTCATGGTTTCAAACTGATAGGAGTCCTGCGGCACCCTTAACGAAAGAGCTTCAATAATACTTTCTTTTGTGGGAAAGAAAGGCTTTTTATTTAAACCTTTTGCTTTTTTAACTTCGCCGAGCAGCTGTTTTCTTACGGCAGACTTATTTTCCGAATTTTCAAGCAATGCGGTAATCATTATCCAAATATCGGAGTCTAAAACGCCGGCAAATATCATGGAGTCTTTATTTAAAGAAGGTATTGTGTCGCCTTTAAGCGAATAAATAATAAGCTTCAAAAGTTCGCTGGCCGCCTGCTCCGCGATCTCCTGCACGGTCATGGTTTTATAAAAATCGGAATTCGTAATGCTTATGCCTTCGATTTTGCCGTTGATAATCCTATCCAAAAATACTGCATTGAAAGTCGCTTCAGTTCTCAACTGCTGTATCGGCTTCTGTATAAAAACAAATCTGGCCGGTTTTCCGCCGTTTTCGGCTCTTATCTCTTCGATCCTGTTTTTTACCACATCATTATCAAAATTTTCTTTGGTATTGCTTGATTTTTCTTCAAGCGTAAATTTCAACTTGTCAATATCTATGCCTTTTTGGCGCGCCAGATACAAAATAATCGATCGTATTATCATAGCTTCATTGGTAGCGGTAACTATTTCTTTTACTTTGTCGATTTCATCCTCATCCGTATACTTTTGAAGGTCAGCGCATTCTTCAGGCTTACTTATCACCCTGTTTTCATTTACTCTGACTGTCATTCCCAATTCAGCCGCCTTTCTTATCAAGGGAGCGGTAAGCCTTCCGACTCCTCCGGAAATAATAATCTCATTTGCCGTTCCCGAAACATACAGGTCCAAAGCTTTTTCAAATGTCGCAATATCATCATTTCCCAGTATAACAATAGCGTCGGCTGCCTTTAATTCGCCTGAAGCCATAAGCCTTGAAGCAACTTCGTCAGCCAGCTGCCGGCCGCTTCTTCTTTCCATTTCATCTCTTGCGGCTTTTGCCGCAAACTCCATAAGTTTTGCCTGATCGGGGTTAGAGTAAATAGACTTATGAAACTCTTCATAACTTCCGGTTTCTCTTTTAAGCAGGGAGACATACTCCGCAGCCTCGTGTATTGCAAGCTGGTTAAGATAAAAAACTCTTTCCGCATCATCCATATTTTCCATGGCTCTGAGGAAAACTTCATTTACGTACAATATGACTTTCCCGCGCTGCTTCAATTCTTTCAAACCGTCTTTTTCTTCAGCAATTTCATCCGTAACTTTAAGAGTCGCCATGGCGTAAATATTTTTTGAAAATATGAGGTCTTTATTATCGGAGACAATAAATTCATAATCATAAGTTTTATATTTGGGATCGCTTTCGGCCAAAGAGTTTTTAACTGTGTCCAGCGCGTCCTGCGCTTCATTTTTAAGAATAAGCTGATTGCCGTCAAGAAACAATCCTTCGATAATCCCGCTTTCAAAAAGATCAAACAAAGCATTTGCCGTCGTAACGGGATATTCCTGAATAAGCGAAATAAGTTCTTTGACATTCTTTCCCAAAGCCTGCATCACCTTCAGATAAACAGACCGGCTTTTTGGTCCTTTTAACTCATCGTTTTTAGACGAAACGAAATATGACATTTTCAATTCTTTCTGGTCTTCAATAAGTTTTTCAACAGCCGCGTCGATCTCTTCTTTCTTTCCGCTGAAAATCATCATAACGGATAAAGAATCATAATCGCTTACAGCGTTTATTATTTTCACTCCGGAATCTTCGCCGAGCTCGCTAAGAAGAAAATTTTCGGCATAGGCGATCCAATTGTCAAAATCCGCTCCGCTATAACCCGTAAGTTTGAACTGATACATTACTTCGCTTTTATCCATATAAAACTCAATAATATCTTCGATGTTTACGCCGTATCTTTCCGAAATAGCCCTGTCGCCCAATACATAATAAAGTTCCTGAAGATTTTTTAACCCGACGGAATGCGCGTAAATCAAGAGTATGCCGTCTTCAGCTTTTTCAAGTTCAGCGGGTTTCTGCGCCATATTGATTATATCCTCTTCCGTTGCCGCATCCATCCCTCCTGCCCTGAGTTTTGCCAGCATTCTGGCTCTTAAAGTATTCACGGCTTGTCCGGTATAATCAACGCCTTGCCAAACAGGATCGGAGGTTTCAACAATTTCATACGCAACTCCGGGTTCCAAAGATTCGGAAAGGTCGCTGATAAGTACGCCTGACCCGTCTTTAAGAGTAACATTTCCTTCAATCTGCAGACCGGAAGACGCGACAAGATCATATCCGTTTGCGTTTAAAGATAATGCGAGTATATGGGTCATTCCGTCTTTCAATACCGTAATTCTTTTATTTTCTGAAATTTTTTCACGGATTTTTTCAAAATTTTCGCTGAAATTACCGTCAAGAACTACGTTGTCCGAGAGCAGGAAAAACGATTTATCGTCAGCATAATCGCTGCCGGCATATTCATTGCCGAAAAGATGGCTGATTGAAATCTTAATTTCGAAAATTCCGTCCGGGTATTTCGGGTCTTTAACGCTTCCGTCATCGTTCACGTACGTAAAATCTTCACCTACTTTATATATCCAGTGAGGCTTCGAAAATGATACCGCGGAATCCGTTATAAGTCCGTGATGTTCTTTTTCATATTCTTCTTTCGTATATAACACAAGCTCGCCTATTTTTTTGTCGTTGTATTTAAACGACATTTTATTCCTTGCGAACCCCCTCCATATCGCGGGATCAAAACCTTCGCTTGCCAATCTAAAGATAGGAGATTCTTCGAAGAAATTCTTAATAATTTTCAACACTTTATCTCTTTCCGCGGCATCTACGACTATATGCCCTCCCAAAATATCGGCAACGTCTTTAATATTAATAGCTTCTCCCTTACTGCGCCGCGGCGAATTTACTTTTTCAAAAATGCTGTAAAGCGTCTTGCGCCTTGCATGTACTTCAACGCTTTCCGCTTTGGATTCGGATAATGCTTTGATCAGCTGTGCTTCCAAAAGCTCTAAAACGTCTAAAAGCGTATGATGGGGCTGGCCCAGCAGCTTCTCAATATCCCTGAGATTTTTATTAAACTCCCTTTTCTGCGTTTCGGCAAAAACGTCATTTCTCATTTCCTCAAATATAAAATTCGCGTTCAGTCTTCTTGCCAGCGGAATATAAACGGCATAGATTGTGGCTTTTAAATCATAAGATTCATCTTTGTCATCTTTATAGGCATTTAAAAGTTCATGAAGTTTATCTGCGAATATCGCCGTCATATGATCCGAATTTCCCGCGATACGTATAATCTCTTCCATATAATTCTGCAAAGTAAAATCGCCGTCCAGCATTTTGTACTGGGGCAAAGCGCGCACTTTTTTAATTTTTTCAATTACCTCAAGCACTCCTTTTGAGGGATAGCCCGATTCCTCTTCAAATTCTTTAACCAAATCCTCGCAATTTTCAATATCGGAAAACATCAGCGCGATGGCCGTATCCGTTGAAAACGCGCCGTCATTATTGACCCAAAAATCATATTTCTCCAGTTTTTCAATTATACGCCTGTATTGGGAACGGTATCTGTAATTGATAAACGTTTCGGCGGCTTGAAGAGTTTTATTTTCGGGTTTAATATCGGCAATACCGTGATATTTATCTTTTACGCTCTCAGAAAAATTACTTATTATGTCTATGCTCTTTTTTTCTTCGTCAGTCATCGGAGTCCACTTATAATTATTCCCTGCCGCGTCTTTTTCCTGTCTTGCAAGGCTAATTATTTTCCACGCCTCTTTCAACAATCTCACGTCTCCCTTTCCATACTTTTCCGGCAAATAACCTCTGTCGTATAAGTGCTGGATTAAGTCATCCGTTTTTTTCGGCAAAGCCGCAATCTCAACATTTTTATCGGTTATTCTCTGGATAATAACTTCTTTCAAAGCCAATTCCAACGCCCTTAAAACCCAGCGGTAATCATATTGTCTTCCTGTGCCTTCGTCAAACTCAAAAGAAGAAGCATAGTAATTGTCAAAAAACGTTATCATATTTTTATGCTCCGGATCGCTCTCTATTGAGAAGTGGCCATTCTTCAATATCGAATGGTAAACTCCAAATACATCATGAATCCCGGGTATAAGAGCCGTAAATTTACTCTTTCCCGACTCTTTTTTTAGCATATAATTTATATACTGGACATATTTTTCAAAAACAGTGTAAATTTCATCGGCTTGAGGTTCGCGGCCTCTTATCTGTTCAAAATCAAAAATCGCCACAACGCCTCTTTCATCCCCCTCTCTTATATTAATTTGCGTGTAGGTTGAGCTTGCGCCGTCGTCTCCGATATAGCTAAGATTATAACCGTTCAACAGGTAAGGGGTTATTCCGGTAAGCGACAAAGCATATTGATAAGCCGGCACAAGAACATCTTTTAAATTATCCCTTATATCCCTGTCACTGAAGATAAAGTCATAATAAATATCGGATTTGCTCGTTACGCTGCCCTTCACAAGAGATCCGCCTATAACTATTGAATAATCGTTCGAATTAACGTCATACCCTTTTTTGCTTTTTAAAAATTCTCTCACAAGGGAATCAACTTCATTCATTATTGCTTTTATATCGTTTTTATAGTCTTCCGCGGCTTCAGCTTTTCTAGCCATCACGGCTTTATCAAATTTATCTCTGGCTTCACTGACGGATTCGTCAATACGTTTATCTTTAATTATCTCATCAATATTTATCTTATCAGCTTCCGTAAGAGCACTTAAATCAAAACCGGAATCAAAACTTGTCGCCAGACAGCTTATGTTTAAAGCTCTACACGCCTCTCTAAGCAGTTCCATCTGATCTCTCATAACTGACTGACCGTCGCTGTGCGAAAGATTTACTTCAATTTTCGTGTAGCCGTTGAAATACGCGTAAAGGGCGATAAGCCACGGCTGGTCCCATTTTTTATATTCGTCTTCTTTAAGGTCATATACCGTTCTGTCTCCTATAGGCTTGTACTTCTTAAGTTCACCGCACATGACGGAAACCGACTCGTATAAATTATCGTCTTTAGGATTAACGGTATGTACGGCATAGATCAGAGGAACAAACAAACTTGCCAATTCGGGATATTTCGCCTGTATTTCGATAAGTCTTTCAATAAAAATTTCTTTCGCTCCTTTGTCGTTATTGAACGCTTTTACAAGTTCCTTAAAAAGTTCGTATTCTTTATCATTGATGAGACCCATTAAGGCATTGTAAACATACTTTGAAAACGTTCCGCTGTTAATGGTGCCGACAATAAGTTTTCCGATTTCTTCCGGATTAGAGGCAATATAATCTCTCATGTATCCGTTAAGACTAAAATCAGCGTCTACCGTGTCTTGACCGTCTTCGGATAATTTTGCGTTCTCTATGTCAAAAATGGCAATAGGCATAACCTTTGCGGCATTTGCGTCGTTAAAAAGCCGCGCGTAAGCCGCGAACAGCGTGCCTGTTTTCCGCGTATCTTCAATAGGAATTATATATTTTCCGGGAATGCCTTCCGCGCCGACAACAGACAGTTTCGGATCGCGCGCATCATCATCGCGGTAAGGTTCAATTTCAAATTTATTTTTTAAATCAACCGCGGGTTTTTCCTTCAAAAATACTCCGGTATCCATATACGCGTCTTGTCTGACATATACAATTTTTATTCCGAGATCTCTTGCAACTGACTCCGCGATCGTCTGGGTTATGTGGCGAGGAAATGTCTGCCTGAGAGCTATCACAAAATCATCTTTTGACAACTCTCCTTTTTCAATCTTATCCCCGATTATCTCGTCCTCTATTTTCTTTTTTATTCTCTCGGCGTACTTTTTAAGAACTTCGACGTCGCCGATTCTGATTCTAAAAAAATCATCCATTAACGGCGAATCCATATCCTGAAAAGAAGTAATGTTTTCAAGATCAATCGCTTTTTCATAACGCCCTGAATATTCAAGATATGTGTCTTTGGCAAATGTCAAAAGCTTTCTTTGCGAATCAACCTGATTTTGCCTGCCTGTTTGCGACAAGTATGTAATAAAATGCTGCGATTCAAGATATTCATGGAAATGGCTCGTGATTCTGGACTCTCCGGTAAGATTTTTACTTCTTAGATATTCTCCGAAACTTTCATAAATGGGAGCGCCTTTTTCATATAATGCCGCAGTTTCAAAATTTTCATGCTGAATAAGAGCATTTATATAAGCCGTTACCCTCTGTTCATTGCCAATTGAAAGAAGTTTATCCATAAGGGCGGTATGGATATAAAAAACCGCCCTGTCATCCGGCGTTTTATTCAAAGCCGCAAAACACCAGCCGTCGTCATTAATCAAAAGAGGGGAGTCGCTTACCATTACATACACTTCAGTCTCAAGCAAATTTCCCGAAACCGCATTTTTCAGTTTTTTTATCAATGCGTTATATTTAGACGTATCGGAAATTATACTGCCTCCGAATAAACTTAAAATCAGATTTTGCATTTGCAAAGGATTGGTCAAAAAAAAGTTTGCAAAATCAAACTTCCCCGACATAAGACTTTTTCTCAGAGCATCCTTTTTTTCAAAGGTATCATATTCTCCGGTTCCCAAAAGCATTTTGAGAACCTGAATATAAACCGCATTCGTAAGATCTTCGTAATTTAACATTATTGACTTTCTTATGGCTTTCGCTACGGTTTCTGCGGAAAAATCGCCAAGAGCGGTAAATGTTCCGTCATTTCCGCTCCGTAAAACCGAATCGGCTTTGAGTTTCACAACATTAATCTGCCCGCCTGCTTTATACGACAGAGACATCTCATTAGTATTCCCGTCGTACGAATAATTAATTTCCGACATTCCCCGCTTCGGAGATAAAAATGCTTCAACATCAGCCTTAACGGCCTGCAAAGACAAATCAAATCCGCTCACGGCCAAAGTTTCTAAAACTCTTTGCGCAAGAGCTGCCGGCAAAAGTTCGTTGAAAACCGGTTCTGGTATCGCGGAGCTTTCGGCAGCCGACAAGAGTTTTGCGTATTCGACATATTTAAAGGAGTAGTCTTTTCCGGATGACGCGATCTTCGGCATGAAAGTTACGCTGTTTACGCGTTTCTTGTTTAATATGCTGTTAATGCCGTCGGTATGAAAGCCTCCGGCAACTATAACTTTAACTTTTGTTTTGGAAGAATTCTCAAAAATCGCTTTAGCGTTCGCCGTAACGCCGAAATATAAATCCGGATATACTCCTTCATGAAGCTTTACATTTCCGAACATTTTATCGATGAATATCTCATTTCTCTGCAAGTTGGTATCATTAAAACCTTCGGCTTTAACTTCAAATGAAGAAGGCGCGGCAAGAGCGTTTTCGGAAACGTATTGCGATACTAAATTCTTAAATTTTGAAAGATTGTCTTTATAATATATGTATTCGTAAGCGGTTGCTGAAGCCGTTAAAACATTTTTATATACGTCAAAAAAACGGGACATAAAAATTATATTTTTCGAATTTCCGTCGGCAGAAAGTTTTGAATACAAATCGTCTAAGAGGTATCCCTCTTCATTGATGAATTCAAGACGGTTAAGCCTGTCCGACAAAGATATGGATGTGACAAATTTGTCGAGTTCAGGGTATTTATTTAACTGCACTTCATCCCTGTTTTGGTAAAGATAAGATATGAGAGCCTGCCTGTCTTTCATATTATTTGACAGCGTCATAAGCTCTGAGTACTTCTTATAACTTAAATTGTTTTTCAAACCTGAAAAAAGCTCGCTCATCTGCAACTGAAGCCTCTTCTGGCTTACGCTCATGACAGAACCGCTGGAAAGCATATACAGGGCGATATTCGGGTAATCGTTCACGTCTATGCCGTTTTTGGAACTTTCTTTTTTCAGAAAATCAAAATAATCGGAATCCGGCATCGAACCGCCGCGGTATCTTTGATACGCAGTGAACAATCTTTTCTGTTCAGATGAAAAATATCTGTTTCTTAATACGGAAAGTCTTTCTTCAAGAGGAAGAAGGCTGTTTGATATCTCGTCTCTTTTCTCTATTAATTCGGCAAAAAGGATCAGATTTTTTGTATAGATCTGCTTGTCTTCGACGGAATTTATTCTCCTGCCGTATTTTGCGGCAAAATATTCCGCGCCGCCTATATTGCCGCTGTTAAACAATGCTTCTAAAAACACATCTCCGCTCTTCTTTCCCAAACTTGAATAGACCCATTCAAAGTCGCTGTTTTCAGAAGAACCTTCGATATAAAGTTCAAAATTCGGATAGCTTGCGTTTAGTTTTTCCAGAAGTGAAAAGATTTTGTTTTGAGTTTCCGCGTGAAAGTGAAGGTCCTGAATATTAAAAACCGATACCGCGCTGTTTTTAAATGAGGCGTCCGTAACCGAAGCAAAAGAATTTACCGTATCTGCGGAAAATGCCGCGGGAGCCGAGGCAAAAACGTGTGAAGGAAACGATGAAACCGCCAGCGCAACAGCGATTGTTAATGAAAATAATTTTTTCAGCATTTTTTTATCCCATGAAACAGAATAAAATAAAGTTGTGAACATCTGACTTAAATTGCCGCCCGTTCGGCTTCGCTTAGGTCGGGTTTTGCCGCAACGGCAAACAATTCCGTTTATTTGTAATTACCGTTATAGCTCCGGTCATAGTTTTATATCAAAGACAATATCTCCGTTTAAATCGGTTATATGCACGCTTTCGAATTCAAATTCGTATTTTTTCGCATACTCTTTGGTTTCGTCGACTATCATATTTTGAACAAAATCTTTAACCTTTTCATCCATCGTTCCGGAAGACGTCATATACAAAACATCGTCTTTTACGTCGTAATATCTCAGCTGCATCATTGAAATCAAAGCGCCCAGAAAAGGATTTGAACGCGCCGCCATATTGATTTGTGAAACTATCATCCTTCCCACATATTCGCCGTCGGTTATATCGTGTTTATCTTCAAGGATCGCCGCGGTAACTTCCGGGCCTTCTATTTCAAAAAGACTTCTGCTTTGGTAATCGCCCCTTGATATGCGCATGTACAAATAGCTTTTCACGTCTTCTATATTTTGCAATATCCTAAAAGAAACGCTTTTTTCAGGGCTGAACGCGTTTACCACCATAAATTTAATATCCGCGTCGGTGCTGAGCGTGACCCTTGTGATCGCCATTACCGCGGTCTGCATCTTTTTTATCGCGTCATTGACCCTGTCCTGATCTTTTGACGTAAGCCCCTCAAGAGGCATATCCAAATAAATAGTTCTGCCGGTAATGACCGCTTCGCATTCGGCGTCGCACTCTTTTTTTATGAGCGCTTTCAAAGAATCCATAATGTTTTCTTTGGGATAACTTACGTTTCCGCAGGCGCATAATAAAAGAAATAATGCAAAGGCAATAAGTTTTCGCATAGGATTCAGTCTTGTTCCCTGTCCATAGTCTGCGGAACGAGATCGCCGAAATCATTTACTACTGGTTCATTCAATGCCTCGGGCTGCGGATATTTTCTTTTTTTTCCGAGTTTATCCAATGTTTCTTCCAGATCGTCAAAATCCATTTCCTTATCGACCAGCAGTCTTTTCACGATAGCGTCGACAACGTCCCAGTTGGCTTTTAAAAGTTCTTCGGCTTTGGAATAACAGGAATTTAATATGGCCATTGTTTCATTATTGAGTTTTTCTTTCAGATTTTCCGACATAAGCTCAGCAGGTATAGCGGAAAAATCTCCTATATACCCGCTATTTCCCATGCCGAAGCGCCAGACCATAAAAGTCGCCCTCTGCATGGCGTTTCTAAAATCTGACGAAACTCCGTCTGAAGTGGTGCCGTATTTCATTTTTTCCGCGACATGGCTTGCAAGCGAAACTATGATATCGGCAATATATTTTTCTTTATTTGCAGTATGAAGCTCCTCTTTCGGATAATGAGAAACAAGCCCCAAAGCCGAACCGTGCGATTTCACGGTAATTTTAAAAACGTCGTCTGTAGGATGAAGCATATACAAAGCCACGGCATGTCCCGCTTCGTGATAGGCGACCATTTCAAGCTCCTGCGGAGTCATTTCAAGATGCGTTTCCAAACCGAGCTCTATTCTTTCCATCGCGTCCACAATATCGTCCATTTCTATGGCCTCTTTTTTCTTCCTTGTGGCGATAAGAGCGGCTTCTTTAACTATATTTTCGATATCGGCCGGAGATTTGCGGACCGCTTTTTTTGCAAGCCTGCTTACGTTCAACTCCGGAGAAACATTAACTTTCTTCATATAAAATTCAAAAATCTGTTCCCTTTCCTTCAAATTCGGAAGCGTAATGGTTATCTGCCTGTCAAATCTGCCGGGCCTTAAAAGAGCTTTATCCAAAACGCTCAGATCCGCGTTTGTCGCGGCAATAACTATGATATTGCTCTTTTTGCCTTCCAAACCGTCCATCTCGACAAGAAGCTGGTTCTGCGTACTGTTTGTTTCCTCGCCTCCGCCAAACGACGTAAAAGTTCTCCCTCTTCCTATAACTTCGATCTCGTCTATAAAAATTATGCACGCTCCGTCGGTATAAGCGTATTCTCTGGCTTTTTTAAACAGATTTCTGACTCTTGAAGCGCCGACTCCGACAAATACCTCGACGAATTCGCTGCCGGCCATATTGATAAAAGGGATCCCGCATTCGGTGGCTATCGCTTTTGCAAGCAAAGTTTTTCCGGTTCCGGGAGGCCCCATAAGAAGAAGCCCTTTTATGATCTTACCGCCCATTTTCTGAAGCTGTTTTCTGTCTTTGATCAGCTGCACGACTTCCATAGCTTCTCTTTTAGCGCCTTCAAGCCCTATAACTTCTTTAAAAGTTACTTTTACGTCGTCAATTTTTATCTTTGCTTTCTTATTCTGCCCAAACCCTCTTCGCATAAAAAAGTGCAGATATAAAGCAACAAATATCAAAGCGTGAATCGCGGCCATCACAAACTGCACCGGCATGGTCGCAAGCGTCATAGTTCTATAAAATGATTCAAGCTTGCTCAAACCGTAAATAGAAAGAAGTATCATTGCCACGGTTATAAAGCCGGCAAGGACCCAACCCCAATAACTTTTAATAAACATCTTAAATTTACGCATTTTACACCTCTTTATCCTTTAGACTTTCGATCTTTTTAATTATACCTTTAAAAAGACGGGTTTTCAAGGATAAACCATCAATTTCACATTGATTTTTCATAAGATTTTCAATAAACATCTTTCTTGACCGAAAATGAACTTCAAAATCTGATTTTTCTAAAAACCAAATAAAAGCCGGCCAGAGCAGTATTATGCCGCGCTTAAAAGTTGTCTTATAGTTGCCGCAGAAGTTAATGCCGATTGTCTTGCCATCTCCTTAGCGTCAACTCTGTTCATCGCAGCGGCTATGAAGACAGTTGCCGCAGCAACAGCTCTTTCATCTCTTACTTTTGCAACGGTACGCTCATTTTTATTGACAACTTCATCAAAAGAATCTTCCATTAATTTTGCTATATCGGTTACGGTATAGGCGCCAAATTCAGCTTCAGCCAACCGGTTAAGATTTTCTACAAAACGGTTCATGCTTTCTTGATTGCCGATAAATTCATGCCAGCCCAATAAAGCTTCCCCTATATATTCCTTGACCCTGATATTTTCATCATTATTTTTATCATTCATAACCTGGATATATTTTTCTAACGATATTCCGAGAGCGTTAAGATAGAGTCTCTCCATGTGATTGACAACAGCTCCCTTTATAAAACCTCTGGCTTCAGCCATAATTAAAGATTCTGCCTCTTCGTCTAGTAAAGGTTTCGGAGAGTCTGAGAATATTTTCTTAAGAACTACTTTTTTCAGTACTTCATTAGCTCCGGAATCATTTAAAAACTTGATCAAATCCGATCTGGAAGATTTATCGTCAAGAATGAACCCGAGACCGTCTATATCTATATTACCAAAAGTAAATCCCGTTATCTGTTTGCTTTCGACTGCCATGCGATAACCCTTTCTGAAAGACTTAAGATGTTTAGTTGCTTTCGGAGATATTTTTCCGGATTTTACGATCTTGCCGCTTGCGTCTTTTTCATAACTGTCTTCGTCTATAAGCATTGTGCCGACCGCAAGATTTTCACTTTTAATTAAATCTTCTTGCGCGTCATTGATTTTTATCGTATTATTTCTTACGGATATCGTATGTTCCTTTGAAAGTTTAGACAAAGCCGTCAAAGCGGATCTTACGCCGGCATCATTAAGTTTGGAAACATCCAGGCTGACTCCGTCAAAACCGAGATCAAAAAGTTTTTTGATTATAGCCTCAAAATTAACATCGGAAGCGTCAACGGCAACCGTAACTTTAATACGCTGGGAGTTGCTGAGATAATGCGCAGCCGACGTAAAATTATCATCCACGGCTACTATTCCTTTAGAGTCGACCGTAATTTTTTTACCTGCGTCAATTATAAGCGCCGTCGCTTTGTTGTTCTTTACAACATGATCCATTGCCGTTATAATTCTGCCTAAATCTTTCATCCTTGCCGTAATCCTTAAATCGCTCCATTGTTCAGGCTTGACTCCGTTATATATTCTTTCGGTATTAACGGCTTCGTTGATAGTTTCAATATCGCTCGCTGCGGTAATCTTCGACTCAACAGTATCTACATATTTTGTAAAATCAACGATACCTTCAAAACCCGGAATGGACGCAGTGTCAATATTGTTTTTATTGAGAGTATCGACCATGGCAATTTTTCCTATTCCAAAACCTCTTTGATCGCCCTGCAGAATAGGATTAGCGTTTATATTGCCCGCTAAAGCATAGAACGCGGCCATGATAAAACTGTCGTCCGAAATATCTGCAGCCCATTGCGTATCCTGAAATTTTTCTCCTCTTAAAAACAATTGTATGTCATATGTGCCGTCATTTACATTTCTTACAAGATACTGTTCGGCTACAATATTTTTTCCCGCATATTTAAAAGTCGCATTAGGCATAATTCTGACGTTTTTATATTCGGCGCCAGCGCCGGTCTTAGGTCTTTTATAGGCTCTGGTTACAACCATAGCGGAATAACCTGCCTTTCTTTGAGCTTCCGCCTTTGAGACAGCCCTGTCTTTTTCTGCCGCGGCTTTTTCAGCTTCGGTTCCTCCTAAAAACAATCTCGCTTCATTTCCTTTAAAAGTATCTTGGGAATAGATATACTCATAACCGCCAAAACTCATAGCAATACCTATGGACGCTTCCTGAGAGACGCTTCCGGTAACATGTTCTTTTGAAATATTAACCGCTTTGCGGCCTGCCGCTTTTGACGCAATTCCAATATTGAGCGCATTAAAGGTTCTTGTTCTCAAATTGTCAATATCTTTTTCATAGCTCATGCCGCTGAGCCGCTTTATTCTTAGCTCAAGCGTACGGGCAGACATTCTCTGAATAAATGCCGGAAGATCGTCATAAACCGCATCTCCGCTTATATAACCGCTATCCGCCAGCAGCTCAATTTTTTTAGCTCTGACCGTATTTTCTCTATACGTTTTTTTAGTTTTGTCTATTTCATTTTTCACCGTTTCATATTTACTTTCGCCGACAATAAAGATTATTGCCGTTCTTCCGGCATCCTCGGAATATGTTATGCCAAATTCGCTTGCTATTCTTTGCATATCCTCACCAGACATATCGGAATACTTAACTCTTATAGTTTTTGTTTTTTCTTTTTCAGAATCTTCTGGTTTAACAGTTAAAGAAGGATCCCTTTGCATTTCTAAAGCAGAAGAAGAAGGCTTTTTTTCCTCGGGTTTGGAGGGTTCTTCCTCAATCGGCGCCAACGGTTCAGCCGTTTCTTCAGCCGCAGTCCCGTATATTAAATCAATAAAATTAACTATTGCATCAAACTGCGCAGAATCTGAAACAAAAGATCCCAATTTTTCAATTAACTTGTCTTTTGATGCAAAAAGTTCATTGCCGTCATCATCCAGCGTCGCTTTAATTAATGAAAGCAAACCAACCTGAATTTGCGCTTTATTACCGGATTTTTTTATAAGGTCTGATATCTGAGTCCAAACGGAAACCGGTATATTTTCAAAAACATTATCTTTATTAATCGACGGCAAAATATCGCCTTTTAAAGAATAAATTATAATCCTCGCCAGCTCACTCGCGATTATATCCAGTATCTGTTCAGAATCCATATTTTCAAATAACGGCTCCGCTGTTACGCTTATGCCTTCGACATCATCCTTTGTTATCTTTCCTTCTTTTATCATATCTTCAATGAATTTGTTAAACGTCGCCTGCGCCCTTAACTGTTGAAGAGGCGTTTGTATATATGCAAATCTTATAGGTTTTTTTGAGTTCTCTATGAGCTCTCTTACGGTTTTATTTGTAAAATTTCCTGGCGTATTGGTTGCCGTCAATTCAAATATCAAATCAACTTGATTTACATTAATATTTTCCCGTTTGGCAATCTCTTGCATTATAAGCCCTATTATTTCAGCTTCACTTATTTTTATGCGCTTTTCTCTCTTACTGTTATCTATCTTTGTATTATCTTTGTCATCTTTTAAGCTTTCTATAAGTTTTTCATAATCTTGCATATTTTTGATTGTTTCTGTTTGAGATATCGGTATTTCTATGCCAAGCTTAACCGCCTCTTCAAGCACCGGTATAGTAAGCCTGCCGAATCCGCCTGAAATAATTATCTTTTTTACAAGCCCTCTTTTATAAAGATCCAACACTTTTCTAAATGTGTTTACATTATCATTACCGCAAATTAGGATAAAATCAGCAGGCTTATCTGCGCTCAAGCGCGACTCTTCTGATTTGCTTAATATACTTACACTTTCTTTTAAATCAACAGGTATGTCAACGGTTTTTTCATCGGCAGATTCGGATTTGTCATCGCCGGTCTTCTGAACCGCAGTTTCTTCGGGTACGGCTTTAGCCGTATTTGCAAGATCTTTTAAAGATTCGTAGTAATTCTTTTTTATCTCTGCCGCTCTTTTTTTCGTATAAGAAGCTTCTATAAGCGAATCCAGTTCCGCTTTCATGTCTTTTATTTTGCCGTCAGCTTCGTCCATTGTTGCGGAATTCTTAACTTCATTTTCTATTTTATCTCTCAAATCGTTCATCATTTTCGCATTCGCTCTGTTTGTACGAACCTGTCTGAAAAATCCAAAAGCCGTCCCTCCCAATACGGGCAAACCTATTGCCGCAAGCAATCCGTAAGGAATTGATATTCCTAAAAAAGGCAGAAGAAAGAGAGGATTCGCAACCCCGAAAATGGTATTTCTTCCGATGCCGTTAAGCCATATGGCAAGCTTTTTTCCAAGCCAATTCCCAAGCGCAAGCAATCCTATTAAACCCGCAATGGCCAAAACTCCCGTAAATCCTCCGGCAATCATTGCCAAGATAAAAACTACTCCCGGCACGGCATATTGCAAATAAGTTTTAACCGATTCCCCTATCCATTTTTTCACCCATCCTCTTTCGGAACTGTCTACCGCTCTGTTAGCTTTAACATATGAAACCAACCCTGCAAGCATAAGAACCGGCGTCAGCCACCACCATGTGGCGCCTAAAATCGCAGAAGCCGCTATACCGGCAATAACAGGAAGAATCATTCCCACTACAAAACCGTGTATTACAGCTTTGAGCGACTCTCTGCTCATTGAATTTTCTTTGTTTATCATGTTTTGCCGGGAAGTCGCTCCCGCTTCGTTTAATGCTTCAATAAGAGCCGATAAGTTCACTCTTGCCTGAGGATTATTGGAAGCCTTTTTAATATTGTATATGGTTGACGTTACACGGCTTACGGGCAAAGAGAAAATCCAAGTCGGGAAATCTTCCGCGGGAACGTCTATGTTTATATTATATTCAAACGCCCCTGCAAAAGTGGTAATATCTACCGCCGGAATATTTCTTAAAACCTTTTTATCAAGCTTGGGAATTCTTCTGACAAAATCTTCTCTGCTTCTTTCATTTGTATTGATCGAAGGATCTTGTTTTGCATATTCATCGATTACAAGAGCGTCTATATTTTCCTGCGTCCCGTCATAAGGATAAACTCTTCCGCCTTTTAATCCGAAAAAGAGCGATAAAGCTCCCAGAGCAAGCAAAAATACAGCTATCGGAACGCCCATAAAATAAGCGGCTACTGCGCCAAATACAATCCCGACAACTCCCAGACCAAAAATTTTTCTTCCCAAAGAACTGTCAGAGCGTATGCCGCTTTTCTTATCGGAATTCATCTTAACTATCCCTAAAATAACGCCTATTGCCGCGGCAATTATTAGAGGCCATGCAAAAACAGTGCCCGCTATTATGCTTGTTATGAGAAAATATCCTCCTAAGGCAGTCAATATTGTTCCGATTGCGCCGCTTATAACTTGCTGCGAAGTATTGGTTTTTTTCGAGAAGAGGAATGCTATAAGATTAAATACAAACGCATATGTATACAGAAATATTCCGGAGGCTAAAGCCGTTATAGGCTCGACATTTCTTGCTTTTTCATGATAAATGACTCCGCCTTGTTTGATTACTTTATTCCATTCTCCAATATCTTCTTTATACTTCCTGTATACCATTCTGATATCTGCTTTTGTTACGGAGCCTCCGGGATTATAGAACAATACGGCGCCTATTACCGCAAAAGGTATTATCATATAAGGAAGCGCCATTATCAGAGTCGGGCTTTGTATAAGGTATAAACCTATCAATGCGACTATGCCGGTTCTTATATTTGTGTCTAAATGGGAATCCATCAAGTTGGCGTACTGGCCTTTTTCGCCGACATCTCCTCCTGCGGCAAAAATCAGCGTGTAAACAAGTCTTGCAACTCTTCCGGTAGCTATGTAGACGGCTTTTAAAATACCTCCCAAAAAGCTGTCGGCATGAGTATACATATGAGACATATTATAAGGAGCAAGTTTTATAAGGAATTCGGCACCCGTAAAATTGTTCTCGCCATAACTGCGGTTCATCTTTAAAAAACCGGTCAAAGACGAAGTCTGCGACATAAATAAACCGAATATTCCGAGCAATACGGCAAGTGAGGCGGCAGCAGAAAAAAAGCTCACGCCTATCAAAGCTATTACATAGTTCACGTATTTGACTATTTTTACCGAATCAGTATCTTTTTCATAGAATCCGGGACCTGCAGTATAATGTACTACCTGATCAGCAAAGCTGGCATATTTAATATAATCGACAAACTCATAGCTTAGAAAGGATTGCCCTGCGCCTGATGCAAATTTCTGGAACATCGCTATGGACTGCACATATCCCGTTTCTCTGAGTTTTATGACGTCTATAGACGCATCATACACAGTGGGCGCCGCTTCTATGATAAGTTTTTCTTTTTCTTTGATAGATTCTGAAAATTTTTGTAAAGCTTCTATAAATCTATCGGCTTCTTCAGGATTAGCCTTTATATGCTCCACAAACTGTTCGCCGTCAATACCGGGATGTATGGAGGAAATAAGTCTTTCAAGAGTTTTCTGCATTTGCAAATAAATCTCTTCTGAAGAAGCTCCGCTAAAACTATTATTGCTGTTTCCCATCTGTTCTGCGGACAAGAATGCCTTAAGCAGATTTTCCATACTTTCGTTTTGCAGTGTGCCGTCTTTAAATTCTCCTATCATTTTAATTATGGCTTCCGGATTTTCTATATAAAATCTTGTAAGCTGAACCACAAAACCCATCATATCTTCAGAAACCATAAGCCCCTGGTCGGCCACGGAATGAGTAGCCGTGGAATCGAATATACTCGGATGTCCGTAGTACATTCTCGATAACATAACAAGCTGCGTTACATAATTAAACGTTCTGTCCGCATGTCCCATTGCCCCGCCGGCAATTGCTGCAGAGAAACTCTTAGTATCGATAATTTCGCCGAAAGAACTTACCAGCAATCCGGTAATTCTCACAAAAGGAGACTGCGCAAGAGGAATTTGCTGCGCCTGCTCCATATACATACCCATGTTCATGTCCTGAGAAAGGATGTTCCATCCCTGAGGCACAAACAAATTAAGCAATGATAAATGTTCTACTTTGCCAAATGAACCTACAAATACGCCGGGCATTTCCGGAAGCAAAGTCGTGTCTTTATCTTTAAGATAGAATACCTGAAACTGATTACCGGCAGCATGCTCAAATATGAACCTTGCTTCGGCTTTGGTTACGATAGCGGTTGCGGCTCTCCACCCTTCTCTCAAAGCTATTTCTTCATCAGTCAAATCGCTGTCCTGAGCCCTTAGCAGCCTTGCATATCTCTCTCTTTCGGCATTTATATCTATTGCGTGGCTAAATATAAACCTTGATTCCAGTTCTGTTACCTTGTCTCCTTTTGTACGAACTGCGTTCCATGCGTCTCTCAAAACTATTTCTTCCTCCGTCAAATCGCTGTCTTTGGCCGTCAATAACCTTTCATATTTTCTTTTTTCAACCATTATATCTACTCTGTGATTTATATTTTCCGCATGGGAAAATATAAACCTTGCCTGCGCTTGCGTTACGCTGTCTCCGCTTGTAGAAATGGATTTCCATGCGTCTCTCAAAACTCTTTCCTCGCCCGTCAAATCATCATCATTGGCCATCAATAGCCTGTCATAGTTCCTTTTCTCAGCTTTAATATCTATTGCGTGATCAAATATGAACTCTGCTTCTGCCTGCGTTGCCATGCCGAAAGCGGCTCTCCATGCGTCTCTCAAAGCTATATCTTCAGGCGTCAAATCACTGTCACGAGCCATCAAGAGCCTTTTATATTTTTCTTTTTCGGCTTTTAATTTTATATCTATATTTTTATGTCTCAGTTCTTCGGCTTCGGTACGGTAAGAGGCCGCATCATCCGCATTGTCTCTTGCAGTAATGGTTCTTTTCGCGGCAAGGGCGAGGTAATCTTCAACCGTTACCTGCTCCATGCCAAGCGAGGTTCTCCCGTGAATGACATATCTTCCTCCAAAGACCATTCCGTACGAAGCAAGAGCGTCTTTTATCTTATCGGAATTTCCACCAAACAATGCCTTAGATTCATCTTCGGAAATCGCCCGCAAATCGCCTATCGTTGAAAAATGCACTCTAATGCTGTCTATCAGATTTCTTTCCAAAGGAAGTTCGTCAACAGATCCGGATGACGCGCCTTTTATCTGCTCAATTTTCTCAATTATCATCTTTTCGTAATCGGACGCAATACCTTTTCTCTCTTTGATTTTAAATAAATTATATTGCTCTTCCGTATACTGCATACCGTTTCTCATAACCGGAACGGTTATAAAATCTCCGTATCCTTGTTTTGAGAAAACCTCGAGCAGTTTCAATACGCCAAGAACTCTGGAATCATTCGGATTTTTGCTGTACAAATTCCAAAAATCCTGATATCCGACTACTATTTTGAACTTATCAAGCATCGCGGCCTTTATTTCATCCTCAGTCCATTCCGGATGCAGCATTCTTGCGCTTCTCATATATACAAGGATTAATTTAACTTCCCCGAGAAGGGTTCTTCCCAAAGGCTGTAATCTGTTTGCGCTCCAAAACAGTATTTCGTCTCTTACGGCGCAATCGGGGATATTTGAACCGTCAAGCATCTTTATCATTTTTCCTTCGATAATCTTGCCGTCAACATTACCGCCTTCAAACAAAGCCTTTAATCCTTCTAATGCCTTTCTGTCCTCATATGACAAATAGAATTTGTCTCCGAAAATTGTGTATCCGAAATAACGGATATTGTTTTCACTGTCGGTTTCATAATGGTCAAGCCTTTCGATAAATATTCTCAATTCGTCTATATAGATGTTTGCCAAAGTAGTATTGAGTCTGCTTCCGTCAGGAGATATATCGTCGCTGTTAAGCTTCTCGGAAGGAGTGTCTTCTTCGTCGAGCGCGTTTAATACCGATTCGTTATATGTAGGTATTCTTACCGCAATAGGCGCAAGTTCGTCAAAACTTGCTATTTCAAATTGTTTTTTAGCTCTTGATTTTTTCAAAATCTCAAAGAATCTTTCTCTTGCCCTGAAAGTGTGAGGTTCGGTCGTCATATCGGGAAGCCTGAAAGTTCCGCCTTCCACTACCGCAATCATGTTATCAAGCGTAATATTTTCGCCGAGCTCGGATTTAGTCTGACCGCCTATGTAGACGGTGTTTCCGTCTGCATCAATGTATTTGTACATAAATTTGTCTCTTTCGCTTTCGCTAATGCATGAGGCGTCGCTCCACATATCTCTTATTATATCGTTAAATCCTTCAGCAAAACGGTAAAGCAGTATAGAGTTTATCTGATTGTCATTATATCCTCTGCTCCTGAGCTCTTCTATTACCTGACTTGGAACCATTTTTTCTTTATATTGTTTAAATAATTCTACGCTGAGCATGTTCATATGGAAATTCCTGAGATATTCCTCTTCTTCTTCGGCCTCGGCCTGTTCTATTTTCTTTCTTTTCGCTTCCGAAAAAAGCTCTTTTTTATACCAATCAAAAAATACTCCCGTTGACATATCGCTCTGGAAGCGTTCATAAATAGCCGACTCCGCCTCCGCGGCGTTCATTCCTTCATTGCGGATAAGCCCCTCTCTTTCCTTTTGAATATCGTCTCTTTTCTTATATAAATCAAATAATTCGCCGCTGCTCATCGATTTTTTGAACTCTTTCCAAGTCTTGCCTGTTTCCATTAAGCCTTTTCTCTCAAACTCTTTTTTGGCCTCGATAAACTCAAAAATTTTCCAAACCGAGAAAGAACTCAGCTTGGGCAATTTTAAAATAAGCGGCATCATCAATCCTATGAACGACAGGGTTACTACAATGGCAGGCGAGAATGACAAGCCCGTAGCTATAAGAACTATCAATCCCGCTCCAATTCCTATGGATATCAATGCTGCTCTCATGGAAGCTTGCCAACTGAGTCTTGAAAGATCTTCTCGTTCTTCTGCGCTTCCTTCTCCTTTTTTAACTTTGCTCATAAGAGTTTGCATTTTCGTCATAAGCTTTGTGTCTTTACCGGTAATCATATTTTTCTCAACCATTTTCGCCCTTACGTGTTTAATAATACCGCCGACCACAACTACGGACAGCAATATCAGCCCTACAGGCCCAATTATCGCTAAAGGAGCAATATACACCAAACCTCCGGCAAGAAAAAGCCATTTTACCGCGCTGACAAATACCCCCATTAATAAAGTCATCACGACGCTGTTAACCAAGGTTACTTTTGCAAGTCTCAGCTTTTTATCATACTGGTTTTGTAAATCGTATGTTGTAGTAAGCGAGTCTTTGCCTGATCTTGACGGCACCGGTTCGCCAAAGTGATTGGTAAACGACTGAGTCTGCAGCCTTGACGATATCGCAGGGGCTATCCGTTTGTACCACATCAAAGCAGCCAGCAAACCGCCGACTCCTACGGCTAAACCTATCCACGGGCATACAAGCGTCGCTATAGAATATGCTAACGGAACAAACATAAGCACGAGATGATAAGCTACAGGTCCTTTTAAATTAGTTTTTAAGTAAATCTTATTTTTAAATGATTTCGTTATCCCCAAAATATCTATTGCTTGCAGCCATGCCGGACGGGTATCAACATCCGGAGCCGTACGATAAGACTGGTACGGCGTAAGTTCAGCAGTAAATCCGTCCGGGCTTGTGTTGTTGTCTATATCCAAATATTTACTTACCCAGCTTTTAGTTCTGAACAAAGTATCAAATATTACCGGCAGCAAAGGGCTTGCCGTTCCTTTTGCAGGGGCTAATGCGGTAAGATTTTTATACTCTTTTATCATCAACTTCAGAGTTTTCCTGTCTTGCGTATACTGCGCGGCCGTCGCAGCAGAGGGCTTTGCCGGCAAAGCCTTAAGAATCCTGTTAAGTTCATTTGTCACATCCTGAACAGTTGTCATGGCAAGTATGTCGGTAGTTATCCCATATTGCGCCGCTATATCTGCCGCAAGAGTTTTTACGTGATCCTGTCTTTCAGATAAAGGAACTCCGTTCGTCAAATAGCTTTCAATTTTGATTATCCTGTTTTCCAGCATCTGCCCTACTTCCGTTCCCCTGTCTTGAGCAACCATGCGCATTGCAAGATTTTGCAATGCATACCTTGCGTTTGTCATGTGGACTTTAGCGTTCTGGAATCTTTCGTAGGTGTAGAAAAACAATACAAAATCATCAACCGTGTAATCTTTAAAATCTTTATCATCCAATACTTCCCTGCTGTATACCCCAAAATGCGCAAATATTTTTCTGGAGTCTCTTGCATGTCCGTACTGCAGATAAGTAACTATCGCATCCTGAGCCTGATCTATCGACATTTTTAATCTGCGTTCGCTTGTATTTTTTAAATTATTGTCTCCCGGTAAATTCAGCCCGAGTCCGAGAGTTATAGTCATTCTTCTTTCGACTACTCTCTTAGCTAGCAAAATAAGACTCTGCCGCAATTCCTGTTTTTGCTGCTGGGTCAAGTCAGTCCTGCTCACCAGCGTATAAACATGATGCAAAGTTTCCTGAATAGAATCCAGCTCTTCTTTTGTAGAAGCTGATTCTATGGAAGGAAGCTTGTCAATAATCTCCATTATATCAGCTGCGGTAACTTCCGTAAGAGGTTTTTCTCTCATTCCGTCAAAAACGACGTTCTCCATAACGGGCTCAACCGGACGTCTTTCGTCCATTCCCGAAGCTATGTCTTCAATAGCGTCTCTTGCTTCCTGTATCGGAGAATTATTAATTTTTCTAAAAAGCGCGCTTCTGATTATAACGCGGACAACTTCATATATAATCATTCCCGCAGCTATAAAGGCGGGCAGCAAAGAAACAAGCATAGGCATCGCCGCTCCTGTAAGGGGAAGAAATAAAACTAATGATAAAGAAAAAATGGCAAGAGCTGCCACTCTGAGGACTAATGTCATAATTTCACTCCCGCTTCTTTTTGCCAATATGCCTTCAATATCGTAAACTGCGGTCTGCTTTTCGCCAGTTAGTTCTTCAGGTTCTCCGGGGGCGCCCTGCCGTTTTATCAATCCTTTAGTATCTTTCTTTTTTTTCTTTCTTTCCTGCATTTTTTTTTCTATTTTATTCTTCAGAAAAGAAACAAAAACAATAATCGCTATTGCGCCGATAAGAACTTTGTGCTCTTCAAAACTTTTTCTTAATTCTCTATAGTATTCGGGAAATACGCTCTCCGATGTTCTGGTCTTGGTTATATACTTGCCGCTCATATCATAATCATATCTGTTAAGGGACATCCGCGCTTTGGTACCTACATTCAACTCGCCTCCTTCGGTATTCGCATTAACAGCATCGTATTCATAATAGAAATGGCTTACCGTATCTTCGCCTGTCCACAAGTTTGTCCTGATTTCAGTGTGTGAATAAATTTTTGTAAGCCTGACCGGATTTTCCCCTTGCTGAGAGTCCTGATACTGTTGGTTATTTTGCAACCAATCGTTAATGTCCATTTTGGGGTCTGCTTTTAACGCGGCTTCAAGGTCTCGTGAAATACTTCTCATAATACCGGATTGCCTTTCAATTTCGGCAATCAGCGCATCCCTGTTAGCCGGATTGTCAAGATTTTCAAACATACTCTTAGGCAGTAAAAATCCGTAAGTCGCTTTGTTTGATTCGTCATAAACTACGATTTCGTAATAATCTGCGGAAACAAATGTCCCGCCTATACCCGTAATAGGCTTACTGACCACCAAGTCGTACACTTCAAACATCGTATTGCCGGCGCCGTCATAAGCTATATATTTCAACCCTTGTACTTCTTCTACGGTACTTGCAATACTATTGTTAAGAGTCCTCCTTACTGCGGCATCGCCCATAGTGCTGAACTCATATAATACTCCCCCCTTGCCGTCGCTCGTATGAAATATGTTAGCTCCGCTTGCCGTAAATAAAGCATTTTCAAACGGATTTTCTTTGCTTGGGTCTATATAATTATTGACATCCATTCCTTTTCGCGGGTCGTATACATACGTATATACCGCCGCAGGAGTTTTAGGTATCAATTGTCTTTCTATACTTGTAACCTCATTGTCGCCGTATACGCTAAACTGTATAAGATAAGGCGTTCCTGATATTATGTCGTTTTCTTTACCGTCAAATCTTGACAAAGTAGCCACGACATAACCGTTTCCGGAGTTATAAGTCACCGTTTTTGATATCGTGTAATTATTAATATAATTCGTAAAAACGGGTTTTATGGAAACAATTTCCTGTCCGTCTTCCATTTTGATATCGTAGAATATTTCGCGCCCGGAAATAATATTGTCAGGGTTAAACTCCGTATTTGGAAAATCCGAGTTATCGATAAAGAAACTGCCTTCGATACCTCTTGTCTCATAACCGAATATAGGATAATTCCCCAAAGAACCTTCCCTTGGCATCATATTTGCCTGAGTTCTTCCGATATAGCCAGAGGTTTCCGTAGGAACGATATACTGCTTCCCGTCTCTTTCGACAATTATAAAAGAAACCGAATCAAGAGGTATCCCGTAAGCGTCTCTTGCGCCTACAAATACGCCTGACTTATATTTCTTAACGCCGTCCTCAATAACATATTCCAATTCCGCAATCGCAACGCCGTTAAAATCTATGACTCTTTCGTACATTCTTAAATTAGCGCCTTCTACGGTTAAACTGTTTCCAAAGTAAATGTATTTATTCTCCCAGTCGATTTTTTGCAGCGAACTTTCGCTTATGGGCTCTTCGCCAATACTATTTATATCGTTTCCTGACACGGCATAAGTCTTTGCATTCGAAGGTATGTCTAAGAAAGAAAGTAAGCCGGCGGAATAAAAGTTTCCATCAGAGCCTACAACATCATTGTATTCAAACATCTCAACGCTGTCGATAACCCAGAGTTTTTGTTTTTCTCCGGTAGGATTGCCGTTTCCGTCTTTTACGTCAATTTCCATATTGGCTATAGTATCGACTACTTCGGAGATATTTTCCGATTTGCTTATATTCTGCCAATCGTCTTTGAAAAGTATTAAAGCTTCTTTCCATGCATTCTGGGCGCGAGCCAGCGCTTGTTCATCCGTATCGCCGGGCTGGCGCTTGGCAAGATCAAACAGTTCTGTGTTTGAAAGACTTAAATTGTACCGCTCCAAAATATATCCGCTAGGATCTCTTCTTTCAATAAACGCAATGCCTCTATAATAGTCAATAACAAGAGTTCCTACTCCTGCTATGGAAACAAGGTTTACCGGAACTTGGCTGTCGGCATTTTCATTAAGGTTATATCTTAAACCTGCATTTATTCCTTCATAATATATTTTAAAATCCACAAAGCCCTGCGGCGTAATCTCTACAACCGGTTCATCGCTGATTCCGTCATAAGCCGCCCACTTTACATATACACGTCCGTTTGATGGGTCGCGGACTACGGTTTTTACCCAATCTAAATCCTCCGGTTTATAATTGAAGCCCGTTTCAGGATCGTCTCTGAGCCTTTCCATAAGAATTGTAATATTGTTTCCCCAATCGCCGTTAAAATCAGTGTCTGAAATCATTTCTTCAAAAGTCATAGCATTATATTCCGACACTCTGTTGCCAGGCTTATATATCGGCGCTCCGGTTGTTTTGTCATTTGCATTTGCTGTTATTTCTTCTCCTTCGAAAACAAAACCCGTGCCACTCTCGGTGTCCCGAATCGTAAGGATTCCGTCTTGATGGCTCATGGATACGGTATTATTATCAAAGAATCTTACGTCTGATACCAAATCTCCGTTTGTATCTTCAACTACAGTCTCAACTTTCCTTACCCGCGCGCGCGCCAGAATTGTATCCGCTTCTTCGTCAGTTGAATCAATAAACTCCACGTTTATTATATTCCATTCATTATCATAAGAATAGACTCTCGTAGTCATCGCCCATAATGCCTGTATCGGAGAAAGATTATGGTCTATGGTTAAAGGCGTAGTGTCTCCGGTTATGTCTTTTTCCCTGCTTTGCCTTGTAAGATCCTCAATCAGGCTCCTTATGTAGCTTGAAAACAACGAATACGCGCCTCCGTAAAGCTGCTCCAGATATATGTCTTTACTTTTGTCGCCATTGATCCCGTCTTCATTATAAACATGTTCAACTCTTGAAACCGTTCCGTTGGAAACAAGTCCCGAGGAAAAGTTCCCTCTGTTTTCTTCGCTTGTAATTTCGTCAAACGTCATAAACATTGTAAAATACACAACACCGCTGTTGGTCTCTTTGGCTCTTTCGTCTATATGAAGCATATCGTCGGTTACGCCGCCAAGAGCGTTAAAGTTAAGATTAACATTTATGTCCGTATAAATATCCTGCCACTCTCCCTCGGCATTTTGCTGCTGTATCGTAAGTTTTACGGTAACTTTGCCTGTAAACATATCTGTTTCCGTAACCGTAAAAACCGCTCTTCTGGCAAGCATAATTTCTCTGCCGGCTGCATTAACGCCTCTTACGGGCTTAAGCAAGCCTTCCGGCATTATATATTCGCCCTGCTCGTCAAGAGCGGCCAAGGCATTGCCCATCTCTTTGTAATCAAAGCTGTTTAAAACCGAGTATATTTCATTTTCAAGAGTTTTATCTCCGAAGTCGCTTATATTAATGGGCCTCATAGAAGCGTCAATTACTGACTGCACTTCGTCCGTAAACCATTTTCTGTAAATAATAGGATTAGCTTCTTCGTCGGCTTTTGCATTATCGTATTCCACGAAGTATTCTTCCCCAAGCGGAATATCTACGCCGGTACTCGTGTCAAAAAATTCTTTTCTGTATACAATTATAAATCTGCCGTCATCAGTTTTTCTTACGCCCGTTACGGTAATGTCCGCTCTGCCGACTACTCTTCCGTTAGAATCCTTAATATCTTCACTTTCTTTCAAGGACGACAAAGCCTGTATAACTGCTTCTTCAGGCAAATCCTTTAATTCATTGATGCTTGGCTGAGTATATTCCGGAGTATATCTCTGCACGCCGAACAATCCGAACAGCCAATCAAGAAATCTGTCCCACAATGATCTTGTTTCCACAACGAGTTCCCGCACACCGTAACGCACCAAAAGTTCTTGAAGAATTCCGTTTTTTGAATTTTGAGTTCTGTTAAGAAGCGTATCGTTTTTAACCGGAATATATGCCCCGTCTTCTCCTCTTCTTATTGCTTCGAACATAACTGATACGACATCAATGTCAAATATGTAATTGCCGTTTTCGTCAAACGGATAAACGTCAAGATATCTTCCTGTCACAGGATCAGTAATTCTGAAGAACAAGTTGCCGTAGAAATCGGTCTTGGGCTTTACATTGCCGATCCCGTATTCATATGCCAGTTCGCCGTATGCATCAAAGCAAAGCAGCAGGTTATTAATGTTAAGCGCATAATTTCCGTCTTTGTCAAACGGATATATTTCCATCGTCAATGTCATTGTCTTCCCTTTCACCGTCACTGTCTTAGACACAACATACGATATCACATCCATTCCATCTTTCGTCACTATTTTGGGACCGCTTACTATAGTAAACCCTGCATCCGTCAATTGTTGCCTTATATATGCGTCATTATATTTCGAATTAGCAAACTCTTTTTCCAATGCATCTAATGTCTTTACGCCACTTCCGTCTTTTAATACAGGATATATCCCGCTTACCGTCTTCCAGCCTTTCGTTAAAGTGAACGTCACATTATTCTTTCCATCCACAGCAATAGTTACTTTATACCCGCGGCTCATCAAACCTGTCGCTCTGTCGTATACCTGCTGCATTATATTCATCTTAGCTGCCGTCAGTTGATATACCGCGTTTCCGTTACTGTCTTCCGCAAACGGATATACCCTGCCTCTTATTGTCTGCCCATGTGCCGTATAACTTATGTCATACCATATCACTTCTATCCCGTTTACCATTTCGCTGTGTCTCTGACCTACTACAAATCCATATCTTTCCAAATCTTCTCTTATTCTCGTATCATTATAGTGCCTAGCATAATTTAACTGTCCTGCAGTTGTATAGCTTAATGTTCCATCAGCTTTATATAGATATAATTTATTACCAGCTTTATCCAATACGTATAAATACTCTGTGCCGGCTTCCATATATACTTGAAGGTTTCCTACTATCGCTCTAAGTTCCAACGGCACCTGATCCGCGGTTAACCTTATATCTCTTCCGGCTATCGCATCATTCAATTGCTGCGCATTTACAAAATTCAATGTCGTCCCGTCAGATTTGTATAAATACAAT
>WRNH01000002.1 GCA_009776745.1 Endomicrobiia bacterium
GTGTCATTCCCGTGAAAACGGGAATCCATTTTTGTCGTTATCGTCGGACACATTTAAAAGCAGCATGGATACCCGTTTTCACGGGTATGACAAAATTGGGTCTTTAGAGAAACTCAATTCGTAATTGCCGTTACTACATTTTTTCCGGAGCGGAAACGCCCAGCAAATCCAAACCGTTTTTTATAATGATAATTACGGCTTCAATAAGCTTTAATCTGGATGCCGTAAGTTTAGGATCGTCTCCCAAAACGCGGCGCTTTTCATAAAATTTATGATATATGTCGGCAAGCTCGATTAAATATGCCGTTAAATGATGAGGGCTCATTGTTTTTTCGCAAAGAACCAAAGTATCGCAGAAAGCCGCAAGCTGTTTTATCAAATCTCTTTCTTCTTTTGTGTCCAAAAGCGAAAAGTCGGATTTCGCGTCCAAATCGGTTATGGTCTTGCTTTCCCTGAAAATAGAATGACATCTGGCATTCACATACTGAACGTAAAAAACCGGATTTTCGCTTGACTGCTTTTTGGCGAGCTCCAAATCAAAATCAAGCTGCGAATCCGGCGCACGCAGCAAAAAGAAAAATCTGCAGGCGTCTTTTCCTACTTCATCTACGACTTCTTTCAAAGTTATAAATTCGCCGCTCCTTGTAGACATGGCAGCCGGCTGTCCGTTTCTTACAAGAGAAACAAGCTGGTATAAAAGAACTTTCAAAGCTTCTTTTGAAAAACCCAGCATCTGCACGCATGCCTGCATTCTTGCGACATAACCGTGATGATCCGCGCCCCAAAGATTAACAAGTTTTGTAAATCCTCTTTCAAACTTATTCTTATGATACGCCGCATCGGAAGCAAGGTAAGTGTATCTTCCGTCGGAACGCTTCAAAACCCTGTCCTTATCGTCGCCGAACTTTGTAGAAGCAAGCCACAAAGCCTCATCCTGAAAATAAGCGCCGCCTTTACTTTGCAAATATTCGCAAGCCTTGTCAACCGCGGTTTTTTTCTGCGCATCTTTATCAAGCGCGATAACGCTTTCGGAAAACCAGCTGTCAAAAACGACTCCGAAATCTTTCAAATCGCTTTCGATCGTCGCCAAAATATCTTTTACGGCTTCTTTTTTAAAATCTATATCGTCAATATTTTTACCTTCCGCGATAAGCCTTTTAGCTATATCGATTATATATTCGCCTTTATAACCGTCCTCTAAAAACGGGAGTTCCTCTCCCTTTAGCTGCGCGTACCTTACTTTCACCGACTCGGCCAATACCAGCATCTGGTTGCCGACATCGTTAAGATAATATTCTTTCGTGACATTATATCCGAGATGTTTTAAAACTCTGGATAAAGAATCGCCGATCGCAGCCCCTCTGCCGTGGCCTATATGCAAAGGCCCGGTCGGATTAGCGGAAACAAATTCGACCATGATCTTTTCTTTATTGTTCAGTTCCGAACTGCCGTATTTTTCTTTTTGATCCAAAATCGCGTTAAGTTCTCCGTAAAGGACCTCATTTTTTATACGTAAATTTATAAATCCGGCTCCGGCTATGTCCGCCTTTTCGACAAGATCGGCCATATCGCGCAAAATTATATCTATAAGTTCCTGCGCGGCGGTCCTTGGATTTATTTTCATCTTTTTTGCCATAACCATTGCGGCATTTACCGCAAAATCCGCATCAATATTTTTCGGCGGGATCTCTACCGCGAAAACAATATTTTCAGCCAATCCTTTTTCTTTGGCATACTTTTCAACTATGCCGCACAGTTTTTCCGTAATTTGCCGCTTAATCATTTTATTTCCCGTCCTTGAAAAAGTGTAACGGCCACAGTTTCTATCAGCTTCCGAACTTCTGCCTTTTCCGCTCCGCGCTCTATTTGTTACCATTTCTCATATTTAATTTTTTCCGGATACCATCTTTCTTTTTGCGCAGGCTTTGACGCCGGTTTGCCTATAACCGCAAGAGCAAAAGGCCGTATATTATCCGGAAGGTCGAATAATTTTACAAAACTTTCCATTCTTTCTTTGTTGCCGTATATTCCGCACCAAACCGATCCGTAACCTTTTTCCGTAGCCGCAAGAAGCATATTTTGCACAGCCGCGGCGCAGTCCTGCGGAAGATAGTTTTCATACGCAAGGTTTTCATCGCCTACGGCAAGTATCGCCAAAGGCGCATCCAAAACCATTTGCGCGGCTCTGTGTATCTGCGCTATTTTTTTATGCATTTCTTTGTCTTTTATGACGATAAAACTCCAGCAGCGCGTATCTCTTGCCGTCGGAGCCGACATCGCCGCTTTCAATATAAAATTCAAATCCTCTTCCGCAACCGCGTCTGCTGCATATTTCCTAACGCTGATCCTGTCAAATAAAACGCTCATAACTTTTTCCTTTTTTATCGGAAGACGAGAGGACAGAAAGGTGAGACATTGGGCAACCGCATTGTCTTTGTCTCACCTTCTCATCATCCCATCTTCTTTATTTTATCTCAAACGGTATCTCATAAATATCTACATGCGCCAGATTAACGCCGAGAGAATCGGCTTTATTTAAATCTTTGCGCGCGCTTTTGAAATCTTTCCGGGCTTCTTTGACAAGCCCTCTGGCAAGATAAGCTTTACCGTTTTTAGGCTGTATTTCTATCACTTTATCCAAATCTTTTTCCGCGGCGTCATAATCTGCAACCCTGTTTTCGGCAATAGCGCGGTAAAAATACAGCTCCGGATTTTTTGGAGCAAGATCTAACGCCCTTGAAAAATATTTTACGGCGCTTTTAAAATTTCCCAAATTATACTCTATCGCCGCCATATAATAATAAGCCCTGTAATCATCGGGATTCATTCCTGCAAATTTTTTTAAATCGATCAAAGCAGCGTCATAACGCTTCATTTTATATCTTATTTCGGAACGTTTCAAATATGATTTCTGCGACTTAAAAGCATAATTTTCAATATCTCTGTCCTCTTGCGTAAAACCGCCGCTTTTCAGCTTTCTCTGAACAATTTCACAGTTTTTATAAGCCTCGTCAAAATCCGGATTCATATCTACGGCCGTTAAATAATCTTTTACCGCTTCAGCATATTTTTTACGCTGTTCCTTCGTAAAACCTCTGCTGAAATAAATATCGGCGTTCTCCGGTTCAAGCTCAAGGGCTCTATTAAAATCTCTTAACGCGGACTTCAGCCTCCGCATATTCATTTTAGCATTTCCTCTCGTAAGATACGCTGCGCCGATCCGCGGATTATATTTTATCGCTTTTTTACAGTCTGTCACGGCGCTTTTATAGTTGCCCAAAGCGTATTTTACTGCGGCTCTGTTCACATACAAGTCCGCGTTCTTTTTATCCAGTTTTATCGCGGCTTTATAATCTTTCAGCGCGCCTGAATAATCACGCAGTTCCGATTTCATATAAGCCCGCATAGCGTACAGTTCGGCGTAATCCTGCTGAAGCTCAACGGCTTTATCAAGATTTTTCTTTGCGTTTATATAATCGCCGGATTCGGCAAAACGGTTCGCTGTATTTACGTATCCGACAGCTTCGGCTTTTATTTCCGCATATTTATCGGCGCAAAAAGCGCCGGCTGAAAAGAATATGCTCGCAAAAAAGACTATTATTATTTTTTTCATTTGTTTTTCCGATACAAGCGCTGCCGTTAATTATACTTAATTCTGAAGAATTTTATAACTTGACTAGCATATTATGCGCATGCGTTTGGCATGAAATGACAAACTTTGATATAATACATCCTTAAAATGACAAACTCATTGACAGAAAAATTAAACCAATCTCAAAAAGACGCAGTCTTGTGTACGGAAGGGCCTCTGATTATTTTTGCAGGCGCCGGAACCGGCAAAACAAGAGTAATAACGCACAGGATCGCTTATTTGCTCTCGCAGGGCGTTGCGCCATGGTCAATTTTGGCGGTGACTTTCACAAATAAAGCCGCTGAAGAAATGAAAAAAAGAATTCACGCTTTGTATCCCGGAGGTCCAAACGTCTTTGTCTCCACTTTTCATTCTTTTTGCGCTTATTTTCTGCGTGTTGAAGCTTCGAAAATAAATCTTAGCCCCGATTTTTTGATATACGATTTTGCTGACCAGAAAAATGTCATAAAAGACTGCATAAAAGAGCTTGGCCTTGATGATAAAAAATTTAAACCTTCCACAATAGCCGACAGAATAAGCAGAGCAAAAGACGATTTGAAGTATCCTTCAGATATGGCTTCAGACGCCGAACACATAGGCGACTTTTTCGGAACAACTGTCGCGAAAGTTTACCGGCTGTACCAAAAAAAGCTTGAAATGGCGCAGGCTCTTGATTTCGGCGATCTCATAATGAGAACCGTAACGGCTTTGCAGCAGTATCCTGCGCTGCTTGACCGTTACCAACAAAAATTTAAATACATTTTGGTAGATGAATATCAGGACACAAACCACGCGCAATACATGCTTGCCAAACTTTTGGCTGCAAAATACCATAATATATGCGTGGTTGGGGATGATGACCAGTCGGTGTACTCATGGCGCGGCGCGGACATTGCGAACATTATGGATTTTGAAAAAGATTATCCGGAAGCAAAATCCGTAAAGCTTGAACAAAACTACCGCTCCACGCCAAAAATATTATCCGCGGCATACAATGTTGTTAAAAACAATTCAAAAAGAACTGAAAAAAAACTTTGGACGGAAAATACCGACAGCGGTTCAGTGGCTGCGGTGAAAAACGCGAATGAAAACGACGAAGCCGCGAAAGTTGCGGATATGATATCTTTAAAGACTAATGACGGCAAATATAAACTTTCGGACTTTGCTGTTTTTTACCGCACAAACGCGCAGTCGCGCGCTTTTGAAGACTCTTTTAGAAGGGCGGGAATGCCTTATGCCGTTATAGGAACTTTAAGATTTTATGACCGCGCCGAAATTAAAGATATTATGGCCTATCTTAAGCTTATACATAACCCGAACGATAATGTGAGTTTAAAAAGAATAATAAACATTCCCAGAAGAGGAATCGGAAAAACATCAATAGAAAACCTTGAAAAAGAGGCTGCAAAAAGAGATTTGTCCATTTGGCAGACAATACCTTTTGCGGCAGAAGCGGGATTAAACAGAGGAGCAATTACGGCGTTTAACTCTTTTGCCGCTTTGATAAAAGGTTTTATGAGTTTGAAAGAAAATGAAAGCGTAAAATATATAGCCGAAAAAGTTATAACGCATTCCGGCTACTTAAAAGATCTGGAAGATGAAAAAACTCCGGAAGCTGAAACTAAAATAGAAAACATCAAGGAATTGATTTCGGCCATAGACGATTTTGAACATCGTTCGCCGGACAAAACTCTTTCCGGATACTTAACGCAGATAGCCTTGGTAAGCGATATAGACACGCTGGATGAATCGCAGGGAAAAATAACTCTTATGACTCTGCATTTGGCAAAAGGACTTGAGTTCGAAAACGTTTTTATTTGCGGGCTTGAAGAAGGTTTATTTCCTATAGGCGAGTCGGCATTTATTCCCGAAGAACTTGAAGAAGAAAGAAGGCTTATGTACGTAGGCATGACAAGAGCGAAAAAGAATCTGCATCTTTGCTGGGCATCGGAAAGAACGGTTTACGGAAAAACCAGATGGAATATGCCTTCGCGTTTTATCGCCGAAGCAGGGTTTAAAGATGAATTCTCCGAAAGAATTCCCGATCAAAACGGTTTTAACCGCGGATTCAGCAAAACAAAATGGTCCAAAAGCTTGGAGCAAAACTCAAAATTCAGCTCCTTTAATAAAACTAATGCCGAATACAAATATAAAAATGACGATTCTTACGATTACATTCCTTCGGATGACGAAATAATTAAAGATGAACCGCTTTATACGCCGGCCGCGGACAACAGTCCGTTTAAAATCGGAGATATTGTTTCACATCCGGTTTTTGGAAAAGGCAAAATTATAGAAAAATCCGGAGTCTGCGACGATTTAAAACTTGTAGTATTGTTTGAAAACGGCCAATGGAAAAAGCTTCTCGCAAGAGTCGCGAATTTAACGTCAGAGAGCAGAGAACGATAATTACTCTTTACTCTCTGCGTTCTCTGTCCACTGTTCCTCGAATTCAGGCTCTTCCGCGGGAGCATTCTCATCCCGATATACTTCCTGCAAATTCATGTCTTCATACGTAACTTCCACCGGCTCATTTTTATTATCCGCGGGGGAGTTCATTTTTCCGGACTGCTTATTTTTCATTACTGCGCCGACTTTATCCGGCGTAGCTGTGAAGTACATCCCTAAAAGAAGCCCGATAACTACTAAAAATACAGCAATGGTTATCCAAAGTTTGTGGCTGCCGTGCATTTTTTTCTCCTTGAAATCAGATGATAATAAAGCATGCTGCGCAAATGCAAATACAAAAAACTTTATTTTTACTTATCCTCCTGCCTTCTTATCATCTGCCGTTTATTGCTTTTCGACGTCTTTATTTTTTAACCTGGGAAGCGGTTCCGCTTTTAGGCGCGTTTTTTTTATTTGCATTTTGTTTTGAACTGGATTTTTGATTAGCCGCAGCGGCCGTTTTTTTAACTTCTTTTTTTGTTTTAGCCGGGGCTGCGGCGCTTGTTACAGGTTCTTCTTCAGGCTCGGGAACGATTTTCGCGACATACCTTTCGGGAACAAGAAAATCTATTTTCCTCGGATTAACGGGTTTGCCGGATTCAATACCGCCCGACACATACGAAACAACCGTCTCTCCTCCCTGAAGTCCCGAAGTAATAAAAGCAAAATCTCCCTCAGTTGCATAAGTTACAGGGACGGTCTCCGCGGTATTGTCCGGCCGCACCGCAAAAACGAAAGTTTCGCTGCCTGTCCTAAACAGACATGTTTTCAAAATTACTACCGCGTCGGTATAATACGCGCGTTTTATTCTAACCTTTATATCTTCTCCGGGAATTATATTTTTTTTATTTTCCGGATTCGGAAATTCAGCCTCAACTTTTACAAATCCCCGTTCGGATCTTTCTTTATCGCTAAACAAAACTATCCCGCCGGTTTCCGGATAAACGGCATTATTGTCAAGCAAAGCTTCAACCGGTATGGACCCTTTTCCTATTTTGGAATCAAATTTAATTTTTCCGCGTAAAAAACCTTCGCGAAAATTGTCAATCTCAACGGAAGGAATATAGAAAGTTACTTTTAGAGGACCCTTCTCGGATATGTAAGTAAGAATTTCCGTTCCTTCCTCGGCGGAAATTGAAGTTCCTTTAGGGTATATGGAAGAACCCGCTATCCCTGAAATAGGAGCCGTCACTTTTGTGTTTTTAAGCTGCGTTTCGGCATCTTTCATGGCAGCCTGCGCTTCCTTATATTCAGTCTCAGCTTTTTTATACGCTGCAGAAACAGCGTCAAAGTCATTCTTTTTCATTGATTTTTTTTCGTAAAGAGATTTAGATTTTGTGAAGTTTGCTTTACTTTTTCCGTACTCCTGCTTTGCCTTGTTTAAAACAACGCTTGCCCTGTCGTAAGCGGCTTTGTAAGCGTGTTTGTCAACTACAAACATAGGCGCGCCTTTTTCTATATGTTCGCCTTCTTTATAGAGAATTTCGTTTAAAGTACCGCTGACTTTGGCTTTTACCTGAACCCCCGTAACTTTCGCCGGATAAACGATATCCCACTTTACGTCGGATTTTATACTGTCTATGACGACAGCATCAGCTATACTTTTTTTATTTTTATCTTCACTTTTAAAACAAGCGGAAAACAGCAGTCCGCATGACAAAGTAACGGTTAATATCAAATCAAATTTTTTCATAATACCTCTCTTTGCAAACCAATACCTTATATTATACAATAAAGCGGCAAAAGATTGGATACATAATAACGTCCCCCGCGTCAAAAATCATTTCAATAGCCGCTCTGCGCTTCCATGCCTCTTCTTTATTTTATACAATAAAAACAGATATGGAATTTAAAAATTTTTTCGGAACATTATCCGGCAATATAAAACAAAACTGCATAATCTGTCAGAGTTGCGATCTTTCATTATTTTCAAATAACGCGGCAAACGGATTTTTCGTTAAAACCGCGGACGCTGCAAATGCCACGATCATAGCCTTGAAAAACAATTTTCTCGCGGGCGACGCCGTTCTTTATTTAAAAAAAACCGCGTGTAAAAATATTTTTCTTTTCGGCGGCTGCGGCGGCTGCGGCGATATCGAATCCGGCGATTTGCTTATAATCGACAAGGCTTACAATTTTGAAAGCTTTTCAAAAATGGTTTCTTTCGACACAAATCCCGGATATTTTCTTTCTTCGGAAAAGCTTACTTCGGCTTTTTATAAAAAAAATCTTTATGAAGATTTGATAAAAACCAACTCCGCCTGCGTAAGTTCGCTCCTGCTGGAATCAAAATACGTAAAATGGTTTAAAGAAAACGGAGTGTGCGCCGTAGACATGGAATCTTCCGTAGTTTTTTCCGCGGCAAAAGAAATCGGAGTTGAAGCGGCATGTTTTATGTATGCGGCGGATCACATAGAAAAAAATCCTTACGGAGAAATTTCCGAAGACAATTTAAAGAAAAAAATATCTTCCGGCAGAAAAAAACTTGCCCGCATGGTCACGGATTTCATAAATGCAAAATAATATTGAACGTCTTACGGCATCCCGCTTTCCAAAATTCGGAATCAATAAAACCCGCGAAATTGCGAGGCTTGTCTTTGAAATATCAAAAAGGGAACGCATTTTACCGAACAGCGTTATTGACGGCATTAAAGAAACAAACTATGAAACCGTTAAAACCGCGCTGCTTAAAAAAAGATATCCGAAATCTTTCGGCAATACATCCTTAAACTCTTTTTATCTTCCGAAATACGGTTTTAATGAAACTTTTAAGGCAGACGTTTCAAACTCAAAATTTGATCCCCGAAATATATTTTATACTGAAAACGCTTTAAATTCGCGTTTATTTGAAAATGTAAAAGCGGCATTTCCCGAAGCAAACTATTGCGAAATAGAATCTTTAAAATCTTTTTTAAAAAATAAAACTTTCTCCATTGAAGATTATAACGGCCGCGCGGATAATTTATTTTTGACGGAAGAAAAATACGATTTCTTCAAAAAATGTCCGTGCACGTCTAATGTCGTAAATTGCGGATACTCGATAATGAATCTCGGAATGGGATGTCCGTATGAATGCAATTACTGTTTTCTTCAGGGATACCAAAACGTTCCGGGCATAGTTTTGCCTTATAATATTTCCGACTATTTAAAAGAAGAAAAAATCGTTTCAAATACGAAAGAATTTTTTAATTATAAAAGAATAGGCAGCGGCGAATTTACCGACTCTCTGGTTTTTGACGATATAACGGAATTTTCGGTCCCGATAATCGATTATTTTAAAAAACACGGCGATATATCGTTTGAATTTAAAACAAAAAGCCTGAATATAGAAAATTTGTTAAATTGCGGCGGCAAAGAAAATATTGTTGCCGCATGGAGCGTAAACTCTTTAAAAATGCAGGAAGAAAACGAATTTAAAACTCCCGGAATAAAACAAAGGCTCGACGCCGCGGCAAAATGTTCAAAAGCGGGATTCTCAACCGCGTTCCATTTTGATCCGGCAATACTGTACGATGGCTGGAAACAAGGATACAAAGAAACGGCAGACATGATATTTGATATTGTCCCTAACGACAGCATTAAGTGGATAAGCCTGGGAACATTGCGTATGCCTGCCCGTCTTAAGACCGTTATAGAAAACAGATTTCCGGAAAATAAAATTCTGGACGGAGAGCTGCTTTTAGGCAAAGATTACAAACTCAGATATGACGCCGATACAAGAGCGGAAATTTACGGCTTTTTAAATAAGCTCATAAAATCAAAAAAATCAAAAGCCGCTGTATATCTGTGTATGGAAGAAAGCGAAGTCTGGAAGAAAAGCGGATGCGCGGACGCATAGACGCATGACGGCAGCCTCGGCAAAAACAACCGCAATGTCAACAGCTTTGACGGTCATAGCAGCTTAGTATTCCGCGATAAATTCAACGAACTCATCGTCTGAAAAAGCGGTGCTTTTATATATTCTGCCGTTCTTAAATTCTATAAGATATAAAAGTTTGTGCTCTTTTGCCGGAGAATAATATCTGAGCTGGCCTACCGGCTCGCCGTTTGAAAAATAACTTTCAAAGCAAAGCCGCCCGTTCTCATAAAAACTCCTCAAAGAGCCGTGCAAAAGATTATTTCTATAGCTTACTTCAGTGATAAGCCCGCCGTCTTTAGCGTATACCGAAGAAACGCCTTCAAGCCTGCCGTTTTTATAGCGGTATTCGGCAAGTTTTTCCCCCGTAACATAATACATTTCAGATATGCCGTTAAGTCTGCCTCCGGAATAATTATCCTTGCCTACAAGTTTGCCTTCAAGAGAATATGTTTTAAAAATGCCGTAAGGCGCATTATTTGAAAATTTTCCGTCGTATCTTATTTTTCCGTTTTTATAATAAGTTTTATATGTTCCGTTAAGATTTTTACTTTTTTCAAAAAATCTGATTTCATTGATCATTTTTCTTGATTCATTCAAATGCATCATGGCAGGACCCTGCCAGATAATGCTTTCGGTTCCCTGCTTTTTCAAAAGCACGGACGATTTGGGATCATAAAGATCTTCGTCAACATGCTGTATTTTACCTATTTCTTTTCCGTTTTTATAAAGAAGCGTGGTTACTTCCCTGCCCTTTTCGTCATAATATTTCACGTAACCTTCAAGCTTGCCGCGGCTGTATTTCATCTCCGACTTTACCGATCCGGAAAGATAATATTTTACGCTGTCGCCTTCCAAAACATTATCTTTATATGTAGCCATTTCCAAAAGTCTGCGTTCTCTGTCGTAAAGGAAAGCGGCGCCGTTCAATTTATTGTTCACGTAGTTATATTTATAGTAGTTTCCGTTTTCAAGATATACATGCGCGGGTCCTTCGACTTTACCGTTTATATAAAACACTCTTTCGGAAATTTCTCCGTTTTCATAGTATTTTACTCCTATGCCTTCCAAAAGACCGTCTGAATAAAACAGCTCGTACATCTTTTGCCCGCCGGGATGAAAGCCGAAAGCTTTACCGTCTTTTACATTATCCTTATATGTCCAGATATACAAAAGCCTGCCGTTATCGTCAACTTCCCTGACTTCTCCGTCTATTTTAAAACTTCCTGAAAATTCCGGCTTTCCGTTTTTAGTTATTTTTTCTCTGGCTATTTCCGCATTTTTATTATCGTAATAAATATACCCGCGTTCTTTGTCTGTCGAGTATTTCTTTTTGGTAACGGCGGCATGCGCGGCACAGTAAAAGAAAAGCGATGAAAGAAATAATATAAGAAAGCGTTTTGTCATAATATTACAAGATTATCCCTGTGAATTACCTCGTCCTCTCCGGCCGTGATAATTTTTTTAATTTCTTTAGTGTTTTTCCCTTTTATTTTAAGCATATCTTCGCAGCCGTAATTTATCAGTCCTCTCGCGAAATCTTTTTTTGTATCTTTTTCGGCGACTATTACGGTATCTCCTCTCTTAAAATTTCCGCAAACGCCGGTTACTCCCGCAGCCAGAAGACTTTTTCCTCTTGAGGTAAGCGCTTCGGCTGCTTTTTTATCGACAAAAACATAACCTTTGGCTTTTTTGCCGAACGCTATCCAGCTTTTTTTTGCTTCAAGAGGCTTTTTTCCCGCCGCAAACTCCGTGCCGACTTCTTTACGCTCTATTATATCTTTCAGAAGTTTTAATTTCATCCCGTTAATTATTATTGTATTTATTCCGGAAGCGGAAGCGATTTTAGCGGCCGTGATTTTTGTTTTCATGCCTCCGGCGCCTTTCCCGCTTGAAGATTTTGAAGACGCAAGCGATTCGATCTCTTCGGTTATATTTTCAACTTTACCGATAAGTTTTCCGCCGGAGCCGCCGCCAAAACCGTCGTACAATCCGTCAACGTCCGTAAGTATTATTAAAGTATCGGCGTCAACTGCCAAAGCCGCAAGAGCTCCAAGCGTATCATTATCGCCGAAATTTATTTCTTCTACGGCTATAGTGTCGTTTTCGTTTATTATCGGAATAATTTTCTTTTCAACAAGCTCGGACATTGTGTTTCTTGCATTGATATACTTTGTCCTGCTGTCAAAATCGTCTCTGGTTAAAAGAAGCTGCGCCGCGGTAATGCCGTATTCGGCAAACGCCTCGTTATAGGCATTCATAACCAGCGGCTGTCCTATCGCGGCAAGAGCCTGTTTTTCCCTTAATGTTTTAGGCTTGGTTTTTTGCCTTAAATGACCTAAGCCGGCGCCGATTGCTCCCGAACTGACAATTATTATATCATGCCCGTTTTTTGCCATTTCGCTTACGGCGGCGGCAAAATCCGCAATATACTTTTTATTGAGAAGACCTTCCTTATCGGTAAGCGTGCTTGTGCCGACTTTTATCACTATTTTCATTATTGTATCCTTTACCAAGAATGCATAATGACCTTAAAGGCTTTAAGGTCATTACAGATTTTAACTTTTTGCGTGGGATTTTTCAATTATGCGGCTTTTAGCATTGTACTTACGGCTGCCGCGTTTACAGAGCCTGCCACGGCGTCTTTCACGGATTTGTTTATCACGGGTTTCCGTTCGTCCAGATCAAGAATTTCTATAATCTGTCCCAAAGCCCATTTTTCGTCGATTGATTGCGGATTATCGTTTATTGGCATTCCGTAACCGAAGTTTATTTCCGAAAGATACGCTCTCATCAGCGTCTCAGTATTTCTTATTATTTCTCCTATTGACGCGCCGTTATTTTTAAGCATGTATATGTAAAGAGCATGATTAATAAAACTCCGGGCTGCTTCTCCTCCGTATTCTTCTTCAAGCATCTTCTGAAGCATCGCGTCCGGAGACATATCGCTTAAAGACGCGGCAAATTTGGCAATAATCTCTTTTTCATTGTAAGCCTCGGCGCCGGCCGGCATTGAAAAATCAAGAAGCAGAAGCGTTCTGAGAAGATCCGACGACGTACCGCTCAGCGCATTGTCATTTTTAAAAGACGACAGCAGAGACGCTTCTATAATTCCGCGCAAATATCCGGCCGCGGCGTAAATGCCGTTTTCATTATTTTCCGCAAGCGAGTCGCGTATAAAGCGTAATTTTATTATTCCGGGTTCCGCTCTCAAAAAATCGGAAAAACGTTTTGCCGATTCTTCATCTATCCCTGTTCCCTGCTTCAAAGATTTGCCGTTTTGCAATCTTATCAGTTCCCGAACAATAAGTTTCTTTGTTTCTATTCCGGTCTTAAGTTCATCTTTGCTTTGCAGACCCGTTTTGTATCCTTTAATATACATCCGGTCCGGAGCGGAAGATTTACCCAGAGAAAGCATTTCCGTTATTCTGCCCATTATTTCTATTTGAACGCTCCTGCCGTCGGCGCTTATGATATTAGTTCCCGCGGACACCCCTATATAACCCGCCCCGAACGCGACAGCTTTTTGTATATCCGAAAAATATTTTCCGGTATCGGATTTATATTCTTCGTTCAGAGGATTTATATCCGCCCAGATCTTTTGTTTAAACTCTTCAAGACTACTGTTAAGGCTCTCGACTCCCAAAGCCGTTATTATATCCAGTCCTGCCGCGTATTCGACAAAATCTCCGGTTTGCGCAGGAGAAAAAGAAGAAGGTATCGCGGCCATGATAATCGAATCGCCCTTAACTTTTCTCATTCGGGCCGAAACGGCGCTGAAAAAAGATTTATCGCTTATCATTTTTTCCGAAACAAAGTTCATTCTGATTCCGTCAAAACCGATACTCTGCCAGAAAAGCGCCGTCTGGATAATATCCTCTCTTGTCATTTTATCCGGAATATTTAAAGACAGTATGACTTTTCCGCCGTTATTATGTATTTTTTCAAGATTTTCTCTTATTTGCTCCGCCAAAACAAACTGGGCAAACCGTTCCGCCGGAGAAATATTTTTTAAATGTTTTTGCGAATCAATAAATTTCTCAAAAGACGATCTCATTTCCGGTCCGATCTCTTTCAATACATTTCCGGCAGCCGCAAGCGATTTTTCTCTGACGGCATTTATATCGCCTCCGTATATGCTTATGTCATTTTCGTTCATTTTACCGTCGGCAATCATCCGGCGCACAAACGGCACCGACGCCCAGTCAATAAGAGCAATGTCCGCCAGCGCCGGATTGTCCTGCATTACGGCGTCTTCAAGCAGCATTATGGGCGAGCCGGACTGTTTCATGCGCTTTTCAAAATATGACGAAAGCCAGTTTATTCCATATGAGCCTACCGGAGAAGCCGAAGAATCGGAAAGAGTAAAAAATTTCGAATTTATCTTTTCTCCCACGATAATTTCCGAACTGCTTTTCAATTCTTTATTTTTCAGCACAAGGCGTTTTAAAATTTTCAGCATAAAATCTTTTGTTTTAGCGGCATTATCGGATATATCGTAAAAATTAAGTTCTTCTTCGTCTCTTTCCATATTGCCGTCTGATTTTTGTATATCAAGCGCGTCGGGAAATGTTTTGGCAATTTCGCCGGCAAATCCGGGAAGTTCTTTGCTGTCAAAAGAAAAAGCTTTTAAATCAAAGTTATATTGTTTTCCGGCCATTCTGAACAAACTTTCATTTGATATAAAATTAATTATCTTTTCAAATAAGGAAATATCGCGCGTAAAATACGCGAATCTTCCTTTAACCGCATAATCGTTTTTAAGCCTATTTAAAACCTCTCCCGAAGCTTTAACATAAATATCCTTGCCGTCAATCCCGCTTTCTGCGCTTAGCGGAGTCATCGTGATCACGGGAATATTATTTTCCATGCGCAGATACGCTTCAACGACAACCGTTTTTCCGTCTATATTCACATCAACATAACACAGCGTTTTTACATATCTTTCAAGGCGTTCTTTGCTAAACGTCAAAACCGCCGGCTTTATGCCGAAACCGCGTAATTTTTCAAGTTTATCGAAATCTATATTGCCGTCGGACATTTCGGCGTCAACAAAAACTTTGCCGTAAAGCATATGCTCGCCCGGGGACTCCGCCCTTTCGGTTTCCAAAAGCCACCGCTCATTTTCAGATACTAACAAAGCTTTTTTCAGCTGTTCTTGTACGGTCAAAGTTCCCAAAGCATTTGCCACTGTTCTGTTATAGACGTTTGCAGCAGCCTTGCTTCGCAAGTGCCCGATAATTCCGGAAAATAAGCCGCCGCTGTTCTGGTTATTAATCATATCAAGCCACTCAATAAGAGAATCGGCATTTATGGTCCCTGCATTTTTTATCTGCTCCTTTATATAAGGTAAATCGGGATTTTCAGCCGCGGATATTGCCGCAAGGATCAAAACGGCAAAAGCTTTCTGATCTTTATTCAGTCCTTTTTCCCGCACCATCTCTTCCAGAATTTTTTTAAGCTGCGGCGTAATATGCTTCTGATCTTCATTAAGAAATCTTAAAGCGATACCCATTCTGTCGTGCGTAAAATCCGCGCTTGTTTCGGTTGCTCTTATTATTTCTTCAATCATACGCACATATTCGTCGGAAACTTTTTTAGCGCCGTTATTTTCTTCAGAAATATCTTCAACGTATTTTTTGTAGGGTATTATGCGCACCGCGCCGTATTTTGCGCCCAAAACTACGAATTCCGTTTCGTCTTTTATTGAATCAATAAACGTATTTATCTGGTCTTTTGAAAGGCTCAGTTTAAGAATGCCTTTTTCATCTATGACCCCGCCAAGAGTGTTTGGGTATATCTTTCTTCTGATCAAGTCCAATCGGTATGGGAAATTTTTATAAACTCCCTCTTCAAACGCTTCCAAAGCTTCCGGCTGAACAAAAAGACAAACGATTCCTCCAGGGAGACTTGTGAGATAAACTTCTTTTCCCGGAGAATAATTCAAATATTTAAGAGCGTCAGGGTCAAGTTTAAGAGTTTTTTTGTCTCTTAGTTTGGCCTTGCCGTAAACGCGGGTTTGATCGTGGAGACGGACTTTCTTTTCAGGCTTTGCTTTGGGTTTTGCGGCCGGTTTTTTCTTCTCTTTAACGCTTTTCTCGATCTCGGCGGCCAGCAGCAGCCGCTTCCTCTCTTCCTCTTCACGCTTACGTTTTATCGCGGCTTCTTCTTTTTCTTTATTTACGGCAATCTTTTTAACAAGCGCTATTATTTCTAAAACCGCTTCTTTGAAGCTTTCCTGTTTCGGCTTCTCATTTTCCGCGGCCGATTCAGCGGCATACTTTTCCGAAGACGATCTGATCAAATCGGTGAGTTCTTTGTCCTCTTGCGCAAAATACTGCCTCTGAAAAGCTCTTATAGCATCATGGCCTCTTTGCGAATTGTAACGGTTTACTATATCGTTATATTCAAGCTCTTTATATTTACTGTCTTTCACCTTCTCTTCTGCGGCTTTAAGATCAAGCGGAGCATAAGTAAAAAATCTTTCTCTTATTTCAGTGTCCGTAACGGCGGATTCAAGCTGTTCAAATGTTATAATCTTTTCAGCCAAAGCCCAATGCATAAGCTCGTGAAACACTGCAAACTTATTTTCTAAAAGTTCTTTCCTCATGGCGATTATGCCGTTTTTGCGGTTCATAACTTCATTGACCGAAAAACCGCCGGTTTCCGATATTATGTTCTCCCTAAACCCTTCCCTATAGGTATAAGCAGAATCTATTTCGAAAATTCTTATGGCCGCGCCGGCTTTGCCGTCAAGAGCTTTCAAAACGGCTTTCATTATTCTTTGGAATCCCCTGCCGTCGTTTTGCAATGCCAAATCTTCCGTGATTTTTTTCAGGCTTTCCCGTTCGACAAATTTTCCTTTAAATTCCGCGTTATACACATCGTCTTCGCCGGCAAGCATAAAAACCGAAAGCGATGCCGCGTCGGATTTTCCGGTTTCATGTTTTATATTATACACGAAGGGAGCCCAAAACTTGCCTATAAATCCGCCGTTATTGATAACCGGTTTACTGCCCTCTTGCGGAATATACGTTTCGCTTTCGATCCCAATATCAAACTTTTCTTCCTGCACGATCCTGCCCGTAAACATTGACAGCGGCGGCATAAACAAATCCATAAACGCAGCGGCGATCAAAGGCATGCCTTTGATCGGGGAATAAATTATTTTTTTAAATTCTTTAGTATCGTTACTGCGGACGGCTTTGCCTAAAGGCAGGTCCGTATAATTATATATGCCGTGCATTATCATGCTTAAAACAAATGCAAAAATATTCATTAATACCGGAGCGAAAGGAGTCAAAAAATATGAAACGGCAAAAGGAAGGGAAAAAAGTACGGACAGTCCGAAATTCCTCAGAACTTCTCCGTCAAGCTTAGGCCTTTCCTTTTTGATGATCGAATCCGCAATCACATGCGAAAATGCAAATGCCGTCGCGCTTGCCAATACAATTGCGCCAAAAGCCAAAGGATTGACCGCAAAAAAAGCGGCGGCCGTAAAAGGAAGAAAATGGAAAACACCTCCTTCCCAAAGAGGAGCAAGAACAAATGAGTATACCTTGTACCAAACCGTGTTTTTGTTCTTAAACAGAGCATCTAAAATCGACGCTTTTTTATTTTTTGACGGCATAACAATACCGTGAGTTTCCTGCTGCAGCGCTCCCGCATAACCGCGTTCCCTTATATGTCTCAGGAAGGCGGCCATATCAAGATTCGGATTATTTAACGCGTCGACTTCGGATTTATTATAAATCACCTGCACCGTTCCCGTTTCATCCGTCCCTCTTTCTCTGATATCGGCGATATTTCCGCTGAATTGCGCGAGAAGTATATTGTTTATCGTAAGGCCGGCGTCCGCAATAGCGTCATAATAATCAATAAGATTCTCTAAATTAACTTTTGCCAGCTCGGTTTTTACGGCTTCGGCGTCGGCATCCGCAGGAAGCGATTTTAAATATGAATTTAGAGCTTTCGACGTGTCAAAAGTGACTCCGAGATATTTTTGTTCTTCTTCGGTAAGATTATTTTTAATTGCCAGCATTGTTGCGATAAATTTTTCTTTACCCATAAAACCGCGCATAAGAGTGTGAACGTAGAACTCTTCAAGATTTTCGGCTGCTTTATCGGAGTGAAGCAGATGATTTTCAAAATTGACTTTTATTTTTTTCGCGGCGGCTTTTTTTATGAATTCGACATAACCGTCAATATCAAAATCTTCAATATGAACGGTAATATTTTCTATTCCCAGCGCCTCCGCTATTTCAAGCTGCCAGTCAAACATCTCTCTTATCCGTTCATTAAATCCAGGATGAGGGTTGATAGCTACTTCTCTGTCGTTTTTATCTGCGGCGCTGCAAACAATAGAAAACGAATGCATTGAAAGAGCTATATTATTTTCTTTTGCTTTTTGCTTTATCTGTCCGGCATTCGCGATAAGATAATCCCTTACGTTTCTTGTGCCTTCGTACAATTCTTCGGAAGAAATGAATTTTCTTTTAAAATTATTTTTTTCTACTTCGCTTCTGTCTGCATAATTATCCGGAAGCAGCATGTCAAACGTAAATTCGTATCCGCTCAATCCGTGCGCCGCGATATTTTCAATCGATTTCAGCATTTCTTCAACGTTTGACGCTTCTTCGTATTGTCCGGGCTTTGCCGCAAATAATCTCGAAGAGTTGTCAAAAAATGACAGCCCGCGGGCTATTTCTTCTTTTGCCTGCGGATCAAGACGTTCGACATTAACAAAACCGTTTCCTGTCGACATTGTCTGCCCGAAAACAATATTGTCAAACGAATATTCGACATCGGCTAAAAAATTTTCTCTGTTATATCTGTCAAGCAAAGCGTTTATTTTATTTATGTCTTCCCGTGTATATTGTCCGGGCATAAGTCTGGCGATCGCCGAATGGACTATAGGAGGATATCCCCAGCTTTTCCCTTTGTCAAACATGGATCTCGCCTCGTTCATCGGATTTATTATCTCGGGATTTGTCACCCTGTAAGCTATTGTGCCGTTTGACGAAAGAAAAAAATATCCGCTAAGTTTTCCTTTTATGTTTTTGACGGCTTTAATTGCTTCGCCGGGTATACTGCCGGCAATATCATTCAAAATTTCTTTGCTTACGGCGGTATCGGGAAGCCGCCCGCCGGACATTATGCTGCTGTTGGCGATAACGGTAAAATGGTAAAATTCAGGCGACAAAAGGTAAGCTTTTTCCGGAGTCAGTATAGCGCTCAATTCTGCATAAAATGCCGAAAATTTATCGGCTATGCTTCGGTTGTTTACCACTATCGTAGCGTCAGAATATCTCTCTTTATATCCCCCCGTTTCAGTCCTGCCAAAAAAAACATTGACGGTTTCACGGACGGCGTTTTCATCTATAATGCGGTAAATTCTGCCTTCGTCAGCGTCGTATCCGTACATAAACTCGACAAATCCTCCGATTTCGGCAAAATATTTTATTGTAAATTCAATTTTATCCTTATCCGCGGCATTTACTTTTACTTCAACTCTTGTAATTTTTTCGGTATTGCTTATAAATCTTTCCATTGAAACTTCATTCTCAATTATCTCCGTGATATTATTTTCAATAACTTCTCCGGACCGTCCTTTTTCAATGCCAGCTCTTATTTCATCAAGCACGATTTCCGGAAGCGCGTCCTGAAGAATTTTTTTGCTTTCAGCGGGATTTTCGAATTTAATTTTTTCGGTTTTAATATTTTCATTTCCCGTTGAGCTGAATATCCCGAAAGTCACGGAATCAAAATTAAATTCAACGGAAGCAAAAGGGTTATGTTTATTGTACTTATCCAAAACTTTATTTATTTTATCTATGTCGCTTTGCGCGTATTTTCCCGGAACAAGCCTTCCTATCGTGATATGCGCTATTTTAGACGAATACCAGTAGTTTTCATCGAAAGTTTTTCTCATGCCGGAAAACCCTTCAATAACTTTCGGATCGTCGAACTGATAGATTATTGCGCCGTCGGGCATCAGCTTAAAATGCCCTGTAAGAAAACCTTTAAAGGACATTCCGTAAAATGAGTCCGGTATCGCGTTTTTTGACGCGGCTATTTCTTCATCGCTTAAAGGCTCTTCAAGCGCCCTTTCCATGGGAGAATTTTTTTCTTTGATAATGCCGTTGTACGCCGTAACTGAGGAATGCAGATATTGAGGATCCATAAGAGATAAAGCGCTGCCGGCGGACTCCGAAAGCTCATTAAACAATCCGGCCGCGGGCTGCGCAAGCGATTGCCCGTACTGCACAAGCAAACATACGGATGAATACCCTTCTTTTCCGTTATGAAAAAAACTGTCTTGCATTTTTTGCACTTTCCCTGAATCAATGCTTAAAGATACGTTTTTCGTTTTAAAGTCATAAACATAATAAGCGGGATGTTTTCCGTATCCGTAATCGTACATGACCGTAAATTTCACGGAGTCGCCTGTTATGGAATCTATTGTGACTTCGGCGCCTTGTACGGGTTCGTACAAAGATCTTGCCGAAGCAATATCTTCTCCGGACTTTTTCTGCGCAAAAACGTCATTGATCAAATCCTGAATTTCTCTTAAAGGCATCTGGTTTATTTTCGCGCGGTTTATGGCTGAAGCAATGATTTTCGGCAGCGCGATCTGAAGAGGATCTTCGGAAAAGGGCATTTTATTTAACGCGCTTGTAAAAACCTGAAAATATTCGGAAACCGAAGAAAAATACGTATTTTCGGCTTTTTCAACGCCGCCTGTAACATTCGGCGTAATAATAATAAAAGACGTTTTTTGTTCCGAAAGACGTTTGCGCAGGCCTTCGCTGTGGAAGCCGCCGGTTATAACGATTTTAACGCCGGCTCCTTTGCCGGCATGATCCATAAGATCTCTTAGATCCGTAAAATTGTCGGAACCAACGGATTCCGCCGCGGAATTATTTTTTGAACACGCCAATGACGACAGAAAAACTCCGTCTCTTTTTATATTGTTTAAATGGTATTTTTCATAATCGGAAAATTTCGCTTTCAGATTCGCGAGACTGGCGTTTTCACCGAGATATTTTGATACCGTTTCATCAAAATTTTTACGGTTTTTCAGATAGTAATCGTAATCTCCGGAAGTGATTTTCGCGGTGAAAAAACCGTCCAATACTTTAATGAACCTGTCTAAAAACACAATGTCTCTTTCATACGGAGTCTGCGACAAAGAAATACCGATATCGTGGATAAGCATGTCTTCTTCGGCTATAAAATTTAAAAGATTTAAATTTTCATTTGTTTTGATATATTTGAAGAAAGTTTTGAGATGCTTAAGATTATACCGCGCGCAAATTCCGTAACTGTCCGACAAAGCCGAAAATACCGGAAGCAATTCATCCGTGCTTGAAAAATTATTACTCTTTTCCGACAGTTCGTTATAAATTACGTACGGAAGATTTTCTTTTAAAACATTTATAAATACGCGGAGTTCGTCGGTAACTTTTTCATAATTTATGCCTTTCTCATTTATTAAAGTTATATATTTGCATATGTCCGTATAAGCGTTGATATTTATTCCCGCTTTGGCTGCAAGCTTGCTTAAAATTAAATAATACTTTTTGGCGGATATTTTACCTTTGATAAAATCGCCGTTAAACTTGTCCAGGCGGAGTAAATCCGAATTATAATATTCATCCTTCACGGCTTTTATACTGCTTTTAAGAGCGTCAATATCCGCTTTTATTTCATCCTGGCTGCCGAGAATATTTCCCAAAAGAAACATATTTTCAAAATAGAGATCCGCTTGGTCCAAAGCTTTTATTATGTCCGGTTTTTCCGCTTTTATTGAATAATATTCCGCGCCGCTGAGCATTCCGCCGGCAAGCAAATCGTCTACAACCAGCTTGCCGAGACTGCTTGCCCTCAAATTTATGAACCGGCCGGTTGAAACGTCGTTTACTGCCCCTTCAAGATATATTTTGTCAAAACCGTATTTTTCAAGACTTTTTAAAATTGCGGCAATATTTTTTTGGGATTCGCCGTGACAGTGCAGATCCTGAATATTTATAACTATATCCTTACTGTTAAAATTTTTGGCATACGAAACTTTGCCTGCGGAAAAAGGAATAAAAGAATCCGAAGCTTTTACAATATCGGCAGCCCCGGCGGCAAAACTGTCGGTTTCGTAGGATGCATAAGCCGCCTGCCCGAAAACGGACGAAACAAAAAAGCAAACCAGCGTAAATAAAGCGGTAACTTTTATCTTCATAAAATTCCTTAAAAGCAATTACGAATAAAACGGACGCAAAAAAATACCGGCTTGATTAAATCATAAGCCGGTATTTTTCGTTTTGTATAAAAAAATATTGCTAAACACTTTTCTTGAAGAAGCAAAGAAAAGAAGCATGATCAGAAAATATGACATAAACGGATATAGTCCGTCCGGACGCCAGCCTCCGCCTCCGGGATCTATGTACATTTTAAAAAGATTGAACCCGCTTAAATATGAAAGTTCAGCCGAATTCTGTAACTTGGAATTTACAGTTGAAACCGCCAGCGGCGTAACGGAATAATTTAAGAAACCGTTATTCTTATCTTCTCCAGCCTTTTTATTATTGTCCGCTGAAGTAACTGTTCCGGATTTTTTAGCGCCAAACAATCCGCTTATAATGTTTGCCGCTTTATTTATATGCGCAGAAACATTAAAAGCATTCTGGCTTACCGCGCTTTTTGAAAATTTAAAACTTTCAGCGGCAGTTTTCAAATTTTCCTTATTTATATATGAAAAATTAGCAAAAACCAAAACCGCAAAAGCCAAAGCCGCCGCTTTCTTTAATAAAATTCCGTTAAAAATGAGTTTATATGTATCCATACTCTATATAATAGTATAACACTTTTCGTGGGTTTTTCAATGAAATTCCAAATACGGGTAATAATAATCTTAAGGCCGCTATAGATTTTACACTTTTTATGCAGCATTTTTAATTATTTTTATATGTTTTGTTATTGTTTAAGTTTTTCCAACAGGATTTTATTTACAAGCTGCGGATTTGCCTGTCCTTTGGACTTTTTCATCACAAGGCCGACGATCGCGCCGACAGCTCTTTCTTTTCCGGCTTTAAACTCTTCAACCGCTTTCGGGCTTTCAGCGATAGCTTCTTCGCATATTTTAATAATCGCGCTCTCATCGGAAATCTGAACCAAACCTTTTTCTTTAACTATCGTTTCGGGATCCGCCGATTTTTCATACATTTCTTCGAAAACCGCTTTTGCTATTTTGCCCGAAATCGCGCCGCTCAAAATTAAATTTACCAGTTTTGCGATATTTTCGCAAGATACGGGAGAGTCTGCAATTTCTATTTTTGAGGCATTAAGTTTTCCGTTAAGTTCCGTCGAAATCCAGTTCGCTATGGGTTTTGCGGCGGATTTTTTATCTTTTGAAGCGTTTAACGCGTTTTCATAATAATCCGCGATCGTTCTTGCGGAAGTCAAATAATCAGCGTCGTACTCCGATAAACCGTACTCCTTCATGAATCTTGTTTTTCTTTTTTTCGGAAGCTCGGGGAGCTGTGTGCGCATTTCCTCGATAAAAGAGTCCGGAAGGTCAAAAGGAACCAGATTCGGCTCCGGAAAATATCTGTAATCCAGCGCGCCTTCTTTTGAACGCATGGATTTTGTTATTCCTTCTTCGGCTTCCCACAAACGCGTTTCCTGAACAAGTTTCCTGCCTGCGGAAAGAACTTCTTTCTGCCTTTCAACTTCATAAGCTATAGCGTCTCTCACTCCGGAAATAGAGTTCATGTTTTTAATTTCAATTCTCGTGCCGAGCTCTTTCTGCCCTACGGGACGTATGCTTACATTCGCGTCGCAGCGCATTTTTCCTTCTTCCATATTGCATTCCGAAGTGCCCAAATATTCAAGAATATTTTTAAGTTCCGTTAAATATTGAAAAGCTTCTTCCGGAGAACTCATTTCCGGCTCCGATACTATCTCCATAAGACCTATGCTTCCCCTGTTTAGATCCAGAAGGGAATAGTCCAGTTTTCTGTTTCCGATCTCATGGACAAGCTTTGCGGCATCTTCCTCAAGATGTATTCTGGTTATATTGATAATTTTTTCTTTGCCGTCTATATTGATCGCAAGTTTTCCTTTGGAACACAAAGGCGGCTCAAACTGAGTTACCTGATAATTTTTCGGAATATCGGGATAAAAATACTGTTTTCTGGAAAACATGCACTGTTGATTGATCGTAAAATCAAGAGCCAGACCGGTTTTCACCATTGCTTCCACCGCTTTTTTATTTAAAATCGGAAGCGCTCCGGGCTGCGAACTGCAAATGCAGCATGAATTGGAATTCGGCTCTTTGCCGAACTCCGTGGAGCACTCGCAAAAAACTTTTGATTTTGTGTTTATCTGCGCGTGCACTTCAAGTCCTATAACCGTTTCATAAGAAGCCATTTTTTACACCTTTTTTTAGAAGCTTGGAAGTTTGGAAACTTAACAGCTGCCTTTGCTGTTACTTCCGCTGTTTTATTTATTCATCATTGCCGTTTTCTCGTACGCATTCGCGATTTTGAGAATCCTTGCATCCGAAAGCCTCGGCCCTGTAAAATGAACGCCGATCGGCATGCCGGATTTTGACATCCCGCACGGAACGCTTATTCCCGGAAGACCTCCGAGATTTGAAACCATGGTAAATATATCGCACTCTCTGGAAACGGACTCGCCGAATTTTACCGGCATATGAAGGGTAGTCGGAGAAAAAATCGCGTCGCATTTTTCAAAAGCCGCGTTAAGCTGGTTTATAAGCAAAGTGCGCACTTTCTGGGCAGTATGAAAATATCTATTATAATTTTTCGCGCTTAACGCATATGTTCCGAAAATAACTCTTTTTTTAACTTCATACCCGAAAGATTCGCCCCTTGATTTCATATACGTATCATTAAGCCCGGCTCCGTTAGGGGAACCGTGCCCGTAACGAATCCCGTCAAACGCCGCGATATTTGCAGAAACTTCCGCGCACATAATAACGTCATATACAGACGGAGCGTATTTATACGCGGGAATATCTATTTCTATAATTTCCGCGCCGCCGAGTTCCAAGCCGCGCAAAGCGTTTTCAAAAGATTTTATAATTTCAAGGTCAGCCGAATAATCTTTCAGCTGTTTCGGGACGCCTATTTTTGTTTTTTTCAGAGTATAATCATCAAGACCTTGAGTATAATCTGTCATTTCCGCAGGCTCGCAAACAGGATCTCTGTAATCTTTTCCGGCTATAACGCTAAGCAACATAGCCGTATCTTTAACGTTTTTTGATAAAGTGCCTATCTGGTCAAAAGACGAAGCCAGCGCGCACGCGCCGTATCTGCTTACAACTCCGTAAGAAGGTTTAAATCCGACTACTCCGCAAAAAGCCGCAGGCTGCCTTATTGAACCGCCCGTATCCGACCCGAGAGCAAAAGGAACCATTCCGGCGCTTACCGCCGCCGCGCTTCCGCCGGACGAGCCGCCAGGAACATAATCAAAATTACACGGGTTTGCCGTTTTTTGAAAAGCGGACGTTTCCGTAGTTCCGCCCATGGCAAGTTCGTCCATGTTTGTTCTTCCTATAAAAACAGCGCCGGCTTCTTTAAGTTTTTCTATGACGGCCGCGTCATAAGGCGAAATATAATTTTCAAAATATTTTGAAGCGGAAGTCATGCTTTCGCCTTTTATCATTATATTGTCTTTAACGGCTATCGGAACGCCTTCAAGCATTCCGCATTTCGCGCCGGTTTTGATTTTATTGTCGGACTCGGCGGCTTGTTTTAACGCCTGCTCTTTGTTAAGTTTCAGAAAAGCTTTCACTTTCGGTTCGATTTCATTTATGCGTTCATAACACGCATTAACCGCGTCAACGCTTTTTATTTCGCCGGAGCAAATCTTTTTCCGCAAATCATTTACCGTATTCTTTAAAATTTCGTTCATAAATTATATCCCTCAAAACCACTTTTTCTTTTTAAAATACACCAGCAGCGCCAAAATTGCAACAAGCATAAGAGCGACGGCAAAAAACCATGAACCGGCTTCGCCGAAAAGCGAATATTCCGGAAAAGTCACATTCATCCCGAAATATCCCGATATCAGAAGCGCCGGCATGATTACCGTGGCGATTATCGTCAAAAATTTCATCACTTCCGTAAGTTTAAGCGTAACATTCGACATGTAAACTTCCAGCAGTCCGACTACCATCTGGCTTCGCATTGCTATAGACTGGCTTATTCTCGCGCATTGAAAAAAAATGTCGCGGAAATACGCCGTATATTCTTTGGCGACGACGCTGTTGTTTGAACGGGTAAAATACAAATATGCCGCCTGCTGAGATTCCGCTATTTTTTTTATCGCCAGTATAACCTTTTTAATATCCAAGATCTCTTCCATGTGCTTCTTTTCGGGCTCTTCAAGAATAGCGTCTTCCAAAGCATCCATTTTATCGTCGATTTTTTCCATCGTAAACTCATAACTTGAGACGACTTTATTAAAAATGTTGTACATAAGGTTGGAATTGCTTTTAAGCTCTATCTGCGGCCTTGCTTTTGCTTTTTCATAAATCGTTTCTATAAAAAAAAGCTCTTCGGTATGCACGGTAACGATAAAATCTTTGCCGGCAAAAATATTCAGTTCGTAAATGCTTTCGTCAAATTCCTGGAGATAGTTCGGTTTAAGCTGGATACCGTGCACGGCTCCGAAAACATAGTTCTCAAACTCCTCCATTTTAGGATAATACTGCGGAAACAAACAGTCTTCAAGCGACAGTTCGTGAAATTTAAAAGCTTCCGTCAAAAGCACGGTTTCTTCATGGCTTAAACCGCTATTGTCCAAAAAAATATCAGCCCAAATAAACTTCGGCTTTTTATTGACGATTTCAGCTATGGCGGCGGCGTCATTTTCAGTATGGAACTCGCCGTTGAATGAGTAGATAGCCTTGATCATTTAATTATTCCGCCTCTATGACCTTTGCAACTTTGTAAAAAGAACCTTCTTTTTGCGGGGCGGCATTGATCATCTGCTCAATAATTTCTTTAGGGCACGGCTTTACGATATCATCCCTCCAGACATTTCTGAGCGATGTAACGTGAGTCGTAGGTTTTAAACCGGAAACGTCAGGCTCCTGAAGAATCTCGGCAAGTTCAAGCATTTGACTCAAATCTTTAACATACTTCTCTTTTTCCTCTTCTCTTACTTCAATCCTTGCTAAAAAAGCAGTTTTTTCAAGTTCTTCTTTTATCATATCCTTACCTCTTTAAAACAATAATGAATTATACAAAAATGAATTGGCAGTTGCAATAAAAATTTCGCGTAAAAAAAGGTTTGAAATTTTTTCTAAATTTATATAATATTAAGTTATGAATTGCGGCAAAAAAACATTATCGGCGTTATTTTCTTTATTTTTCGCGGTCCAGCTGTCTTATGCCGCGGGAAAAGCAAATATACCCGTTCTGCCGGACAAAACCGCTAAAAGCGATATCTCGGAAAAAGAAATAAATTATCCGATCGAAGTTACCATCCCGCAAATCCCCGAAGAAGAAACCGATCCCATTATTAACTTTGTCGCGAACGCTATTTCATCGGCGCCGTCAAACAACGAAACTAAAGGCGCAATTTTGGAAGCGGAAGCCCTGTATAAAAGAGCGGTCGACGCTTTTAAAAACGGAAAATCCGAAAACGCGAAAAGATATTTTACTCTTTTTGTGGACAAACTTGAAAAAGCGGGAATTGATCCTGGGCTTTATTTTTTTCTTTTTGACGATTTTGACAACATTATCACAAAACTTAAAAGAATTTACGCGATAGACATGCCGGCTCCGGTTCTTGAGCCTTACAAACTTTCCATCCCTATGGAGTGCGAAGATAATTCTCTTGTGGAAAAATACATAGAGCTCTATTCAACCGGAAAAACAAAAGAAAGAGTTAAAGCCGCGATCGAAAGAAGCGGCGCTCACAGGGAAATAATTTTAAGAACGCTTCAGAATTTTAACCTTCCGGAAGAACTTCTCTGGCTTCCCGTTGTTGAAAGCTTATACAATAATAAAGTAGTGTCCACAGCGGGAGCCGTAGGGATATGGCAGATCATGGCGCACAGAGGAAGAGGACTCGGCCTTCAGATCAACTATTGGATAGACGAAAGAAGAGATCCCGAAAAAGCTACCAGGGCCGCGTGTTTATATTTAAAGGAATTGTACGTGATGCTTAATGACTGGCATCTTGTGCTTGCCGGTTATAACAGGGGAGAATTCGGTCTTTTGCGCGACATGAAATTTTCAAACGCTTCAAATATAACAGAGATGACAGACAGAAACGCAATCCCGAGAGAAACGCAAAAATATGTTCCGCAGTTCATTGCGGCGGTAATAATCGCGAACAATCTTGAAAAATACGGTTTTGACGACGTTAATTTTGCACCGCCTCTAAGATATGACAAAATCAAAACGGATAAAGTCATAGACCTGAAGATAGCCGCGCAATGCGCCGAAACTACGGTTGAAGAGATCAAAAAACTTAATCCTGCCTTGAATGCGTGGTGTACGCCGCAAGGATATCCGGGATTTGAACTTAAAATACCTTACGGCACAAAAGAGAAATTTCTTGAAAACATATCTAAAGTCAAAGACCTTAATCCGTCGCCCGGATTTATAAAACATAAAGTCGCTAAAGGCGAATATATTGAAAAAATCGCCGCAAAGTATAAAACGACGGTCAAAGAAGTTTATAAAGACAACCCCGGACTTTCCAAGAAAAAATATTTACAAATCGGGCAGATTATCATTGTCCGCCCGGGAAGAAATTACTACAAATAACGGCACGGCAAAATCGCATAGATGCTGTTAATACGTTATTACTCTTTTTCAAGAATAATTACGGCAATCTCGCTGAAATTGAACAGCCTCATCGGCGGTCCCCACCAGCGCGTTCCGGAAGTAACATACATTTTAGAACCTTTGTTTTCGTATAAACCGTAATTATATTTCATAAGTCTTCTTATTATTTCTATCGGCGGAATCTGTCCCGCGTGCGTATGGCCGGAAAGCTGTATAATGCCGTGTCCCTGCTCGGACGTTATGTCAAAAGATTCCGGACGATGGCTCAAAAAAATTGTAGGCAGAGAAGGATTTATATTTTTAAACGCTTTTTTAATGCTTGAGGCATCTCTGAAATCGATGTCATTTATTCCAGCTATATTGACAATATTTTCAATCTGCGCGTTTTCATTTTGAAGCACCAATATATTCAGTTTTCTCGACTTTTCAAGATATGACTCCAAGCTGGCATAATATTCGTGGTTGCCGGTTACCGCGTAAATGCCGTGCTTTGCGCGAAGCTGTCCGAATCCGTAATCCAAAAACTTATCGCCTTTGTTTATATCCGTGTCAATAATATCGCCGGTCAGCACAATCAAGTCCGGATTTAAAGCCATAACTTTATCGAAAATCTTTTTGATGCTTGCGTGAGTCGTAAAATTGTTTATATGCAAATCCGAAAGCTGGACGATTTTTAAAGAATCCGTAGGAAGATCCGGCATTTTTATTTTTACTTCTTTAATATTAAGAAAAAACGCCACATTGATAAGCGCCCACATACACCCCAGCGTTGAAACCCCGAGAGTTAAAAGAGTTGAATAATATCTGAAATCTTTTATTTTAAATATGAGATTAAAAGCGTTTACAGCATCGTTTAAAATAAAAAACGTTATGGAAATTCCCCATATTCCCGTGCATATATATCCAAAAGGCCCGATAAAAGATATGCCCGGCATATCAAAACGGCTCCCTATAAACGCAATTATGCTGAAAAATCCGAGAATAATAATGCCCGCAAAAAGATACCATTTGTACGGAGCCTGAAGATTAAAACCGGAATTTATGCGCCACGCTATATACGCATAGCCTCCGAAATAAATAGATAAAGAAATTACCGCGAACATAATCATCCCCCATTTTGAATTCATATTTTCCTTTTAATTAATTTTTATTTTGCGCAGCGCGGCTGCTGATAGTTAGATGATAAGACGTGAAGACGACAGGAAGATTGGCAGTTGCAGATACAAAAACCCTTACCGCTGTTTACCTTCTTACCCTTCTGCCTTCCGGTCAATGAGTCTCTAAATCTGAAAAATATTCTTCGGCAAGTTTTTCCCAGCTGTCCTGAACCATCTCGGTCAGTAAATACGGAAAACCGCTGCTGTCATAAGGCGCCTGCCAGAAACCGCGGTATTTGCCTCCGGTATACTTTTTATCAGTCTGCAAATCCGGCGCATAATTCATATCGACCGAAACTTCAAGCTCATACCAGTAATTTTTTTTAAACAATATTTTTTTTTGGTTTATCTCCGGTTCTTTGACGTACACAAACGGAGCGGAAAGAGAAGGCTTCTTTCTGATAAGATATATCAAACGTTTGGGCGGTTCAGGCAATCCGTCCGCGCCGACTAAAATAATTTCCTCTCCGGGCTCGCCGACAATTTCCGGCTTGATTTCATTTTTTGCATTCTTTAGCATTTTTTCAATATCTGCTTCAGAAGGAGTTATTTCCGCGCCGACCATATCTTTTGCCATATCAAGATTTTTCTTGCAGATTTCAACAATGCTTTCAAGCGGTATGAATTTAAACCTGTAAGCGTCTATGTACTTTTTGCTGATCCTTAAAGGTATTGCATAATAGCCTTCCGAAGAAACAACCCGCGCCGAAACAATATAAAATTCTCCTGCGTCTATGGCGTTAAAAAACTCTTTTGCGGCGATATAAATATCTCTCGGATCTATCGAAGCGATTTTTATCCATTTAGGAACCATTGCCGCATCCTTAGAAGCGTCATAAATAGAAACATTATCTCCGCCGACATACCATATCCCGCGGGATTCTCCGTTTTTACCGACTACATACATAGCCATTTGTTTTTTGAAAAATTCTTCCCTGCTCATGTATAAGACGCCTTTGTTTTTTAAACTTTCGGCCGGATACAAATCAAAATCCGCGTAATCTTTTTTTGCCGCCTTCATTTTTTTTGTATCGGAACCGCCTCTGTCCGCAATACAGGGAACGCACAAAAAGCCTGCGATCAAAACTGAAATAATAATTTTAGCCGGTTTTAACATAATTTTTCCTTTTTATATTTCTTAAATAAACACCATTATTATAGCTTAAAAATCCGCAGAATGCTCTATAATCAAAATACCCGCAGCATATTTTCATTTTTTTAGGGTGTGTTGACGCATATTACGCGCATGCGTAATATGCGTCAACACACCCTAATATGACGACGGCGATTTCTCCCGTATTGCCGAGCCTCATCGGCTATTCCTGTTTTTCAAGCGTGATTTTTACTATTTCGCTTGCGTTAAAAGTCCTCATCGGGATGCGCCACCAGCGGTTTCCGGAAGTTACGTACATTTTTGCAGCTCCGCTTTCGTATACGCCGTAATTATATTTCATCAGCTTTCTTATAAACTCAAGCGGAGGGATCTGCCCCGCGTGGGTATGTCCGGAAAGCTGCACTGCGGACATTTCTTTATTTTTTACAAAATCAAAATACTCCGGCCTGTGGCTTAAAAAAAGCACCGGGACATTGTTTTCTATTCCTTCAAATGCCGCTTCAATATCCACGTCGTCAACTTTATGCGCTTTGCCTTTCTTATCATTTATTCCGGCAATCGCGATTATCTCTTTGTCTCCGTCTTTCAGCATAATATTTTCATTTCTAAGCAAAACAATGCCGAGCTCTTCGCAAAGTTTTATATAGTATCCGGCTCCCGTATAATATTCATGGTTTCCCGTAACGGCAAAAATACCGTATCTGGCATGAAGTTTATCCAATCCGTATTTTGCGTATGTTTCGGAAAGATCCGAATCCGCAATATCTCCGGTTATTGCAATAATATCGGAATTCAGGCTGTTTGCCATATCGACAATTTTTTGCACTGACCTGAAAGAAACATGTTTGTCTATATGAATATCGGAGAGAAGAGTGATGCTGAGGCTGTCGGTTTTTAAATCGGGAACTTTTATTTTTACTTCCTTAACTTTCAAAATAAACGCCGCGTTCATCAATGACCAAACGACAAGCGCGGCTATAAAAACAAGCGAGACGACCGTTGAATAGTATCTGAATTTTTTTATTTTAAAAATTAAATTCACGCAATTTATCAAATCATTCAGAATGAAAACGGTTGCCGAAATCCCGACAATACCCATCCATATCCCGCCCGGCACGCCAAGATAAACGGCAAACGGTTCTATATTATATTTGCTGAACGCATATGCGATAGCCGAAACGGCCGCCATCAGAGCCGCAGCGATATAAATATAATGCTTGTAAGGCGCGATTAATTTAAGCCCCGCGTTCACCCTCCAGGCCGCATACATGCTGCCCGCGAAATAAAAACAAAAAAACGAAAGAAAAAATAAAAAGTATCCCCATTCTCTCATAATACTCTCCGTGAAGATAGGAAGATAAACGGTAAACATTTGCGGATGCTTACCATCTTATCTTTCCGCCTTCTTTGCCAGCTGCCGCATAAGCTTTGCTCTTGCCTCAAGAAGAAATTTTTTTGCTGGCGCGGACAAATAATCCGGATAAGACCACGGCAGTTTGATAAAATCTTTTTTTTGATACATCACAGTCACTTCGCCGTATATGCCTTTCGAAAGATATATTCTGTGGCTGAAATCTTTTGTAGAAGCAAGAATAACATTAGCCGGATTTAAATAACCCGGATCAATGTTTACGCGCCTTTTATTATTGACGGCAAAGCCGTCTTCGACGGCATTTGTAAAAATTTTGATCTCGGCAAGCTCATCCGCAAAAATAAGAGACTCAAACGACACCCAGAAACGTTTAAGATCGCCGCCCATTTCCGAATTGTAGTAAGAAGTGAAATCAAACGGAACCGTTTCGCTTTTGATATCTATTTTTCCGAACTTTGTTTCAAGTTCTTCAAAAGCTTTTTTTGTTATTTCATCATCCGCGGATATTATCCCGCAGAAAAGTTTTACCATGTTTGCCGCGCCTATAATGCCCATTTTTATTCCTTTGCCAAATATCTTCCGGCGCAATGTGAGGTATTGTATGCCGGTCTGCGTGCAGCTGCAACAAATTAAGCGATAATTCCGATTCCTTTTTATAAAGCAAGCAGAATCGCGCCGGCCGCAATTAAAGTTCCGCCGAGAACAGTCTTTAAGCTCATCGGTTCATTTAAAAATATAAAAGCAAAAATCATTACCAAAACTATGCTGATTTTATCTATCGGAGCGACTTTTGAAACGTCGCCCGTCTCAAGCGCTTTAAAATAAAAAAGCCAAGACAAGCCTGCGGCAAGCCCGGACAAAACAAGAAATATAAGATTTTCCCTGCCGATGGACTTTACTTCTTTCAGCTGTCCTGCGAAAATGACAATAAACCACGCCATAATCAGGACGATAAAAGTACGCACCGCGGTAGCGACATTGCCGCTAATTCCTTTTACGCCGGCTTTTGCAAGTATGGCCGTAACCGCCGCAAAAAAAGCCGATAATAAGGCATAATATTTCCACATTTGTTTTTCCTTTATTCGTAAAATATACTAAAAACCGCCCGATTTCTCAATGATGTTATTGAAAGACAAAAACAATTTGCCTTTACTCTGCTTCTGCCGCCATGGCGTTATTACGCGCATGCGCGTAATATGTGTCCACGCACCCTACGACAAACGCAGGAAAGCTAAAATGAGATCTGCTCTCCGTCGAAGCTGTTCTCCCTCTCCCTTGTCAGGGAGAGAGGGGTGAGGGCGTTGTGGTCGAGATATTTTTTTCATGCGTTCGCCGTGCACACACCCTGGGGCATTTCCAAAAAAGCGCCGGAATTTGTACAATACTTATTATGAATTTTATTAAGAATTTTTTTTCAAACGCAAAAGAAGGTTTGTTTATTCTTTTTTATGCGTTCAGAGATAAAAGAACTCCGCTTTTTTCAAAAACGGTAATTTTTATCGCGGCGGCATATCTTGTATCTCCTGTAGATCTGATACCGGACACTTTCTTTCCGGCAGGATTTTTAGACGATTTGGCGGTTGTTCCGTCATTGTTTTATTTTATTTACAAACGTCTGCCGCATGACGTTTTGACCGAATCCCGCGAAAAAGCGCGCAGAACAAACAAAGCCGTTAACAGAAACATTATCGCTTTACTCTGCGCAGCGGCGGCGGCATTAATTCTTTTTATGATTTTACTGTACTTGCTGTATAAACTATTATTTATGTGAGGCATTAAATGAAAAAAATTATTTTATCAATGCTGTTAATTTTCTTCTTCGCAGCGGCGTCTTTTTCTGCAAGACAATTTTTGGAAGGCGTAGATTATGAAGTGTCTTTTAAACAAAATGAAGATAACAACATAGCCGCAATTCTCCGTATAAATTTCGTAGATCTGATGCCTGACCCCGCGGAAGCGGAAGCGGTTCTCAAAGACCAGCTGAAAGTTTATGCCCAAATTCTTGAGACGGAGAAAGAAAATTTAAAAAAAGTGAAAGAAGAACTGGAATTGGAAAAAGAAAAAAATAAAAAGAAAAATAAGCCTAAGCCGAAAGAAAAAGGCAAATCCAAAGAAATCCAGGATATCAAAAATCCGGACGAACTTAAGGCCTTCTTTGAAGAGGAAGACGCTGCGGAAGAAAAATATAAAAACATTATCGGTTCCGTATGGTTCAGTCCGGACGAAACCGCTGAAAACGCGGAAAAAATAAAGTACGGCGATAATTCAAGCGCGTTTGTGTGGATTGAAAAAACAAAAAAAATAGTCCCGTTTCCCGACTATATAAAATTTTTGAAAAAAGAAAAAGACGAGAGAAAGCAAAAAGAAAAGGAAAGAGCTCTTATGATAAGAGAACTTTCGAAAAACCCGCAGGATATTCCAGCCGCCGAAGAGGAAGATCTGCTGCCTTGATTTTGTATTTTAACCGCGCCTGCCTTGTCTGCGCCGCATCCGTCCGGGCAAAGAGGAAGAACAGCCTTGTATTCCAATTTGTGTTATATATTTGCCGTCATTTTTTCTCTGCCGTTAAAACAATTTTTCAAGGACAGTCTTTTTTACGGTTTCGTCAACCTGTCTTTTCGGCATGGCAAAAGCGGTTTTGACGATAAAATCCGGAGTCAAATCTTTTAATTTGCAGATTTTCGTGTATTTGTTGGCATTTGAAGTTTTTATTTCTGAAATGTCCGTGGTGTCGGTAAAAACGATAAAACTTTGTATGAAAGGCCTATAGACTTCCTCATGTTTCGGATATCCTGCTTCTTTCAAAATTTTCTCCATTCTCTTGCTGACCTGCTTAAACTGGTTTTCAGACTGCTCGAAAAGATTTCTTCTTTTTGTGGAAACTTTTTCAATGCCGTTGACCATCACCCTCATAGGCTCGTTAACGCTTCCTAAAATTTTCGCATTAGGAAAATATTTTGTTTCAAAAACCATAATTGCAAAAGGCAGCGGCGCGGCAGTAAACGCTATTGAATCTATCTCCTGACCGTTGATAATTATATTTTCTTTAGGTTCGTACGGAGCCTGTAAAAACACTTTTGTCATGGATTTCAGTTTCGACTGCACCTCATCTTCAAAAAGTCTGCCCGCGCCCTTATCGTCTTCCGCTGAAAGCATCTCGGATAAAAGAGTGTTTTCGGACTGCAATTGCTGAAGTTTTTTAGCGTTATCGTCTTTTGAATTCAAAGCTTTTTTTACTTTTATAACAAGCTCCGTTTCCGTAACGGGCTTAGACATAAAATCAATTATATATTCTCCGGCAGATTCGGTTACGGCATTCCCGTAAGTTTTTTCCATAGCGCTTAAAAGAATGACGGGAAGTCCCGGAGCGTATTTTTTTATATCCGGAAGAATATCCAATCCGGTTTCTCCGAGCCCGAAATGAATATCCAAAATAAGCAGATCAAGTTTTTGCGGATTGTTTAAAAGAAATTTTTTTATTTCTATCGTATTTGAAAACTGGAGGATCTCAACATCTTTAAAATGTTTTAATACGGTTCTTTCAAGCGAAGAACGCACTCCGGAATCGTCGTCGGTCAAAGCGATTATTTTTTTATTTTCAGACATAGTTCCTCCTTTTAACTGCTCACCGCTCGCTGTCATTTAAAATAAACAGGTATATGTATTTCGGTCTCAAGCCCGTTTTCTCCGAACAGCCTTATATTTCTGACGGCGATATATCCGTCAAGCACTTTAATAAAGTTTCTTGCGATCATTGTTCCTTCGCCCATCCTGTCTCCTTTTGAACTCTCCATTGAAACTTTATATATTTTTGTAATTTTATCTTTTGAAAGCCCGCCGGCATTATCATAAACGGCAACCGCAAGCGTATCGTCTTTAACCGCAATCTTTACGCCTAAAACGGCTTTAAAATGCGGAGTTAAAACTTTCTTCTGCAAAGCATAAACGGAATTATCAAGAATATTATTGAATGCCACAAAAAACAATTTGTTTATCCTGCAGTATTTTCCTTTTACCTGCGCCGGCTTTTCAAACTCAAAATTTATATACGAAGCCGCTTTTTGTTTAACCTCTTCAATTGTTTCCGAGATCGTCCGCTCTATATCTTCCAAAGCGTAATCGCTCAGCTTTCCGCTTGTAATCTCTTCGACATATGCGCGCATCGCTTTCTGGCTTTCGAGGATGGAGCTGTTGTAAGGCTTTACCACTTTATCATAAACTTCTATCAGCAGCTCATCCATGCCGGTTTTAGATTTTTCAAGCTGGTTTATAAGATCATGGCGCGCGCTTCTTAAAAATTCTATGGTATTGTCCGACCAGCTCAGCTCCAAAACCTGAAGTTTCTGCCTTTGGGCGTCAAAAGATTCGGATATTTGTTCGACTGCCTGTTTTTTTATAAGCTCATCGTTTAAAGTAAGCATTTCGGTAGTTTTATTATTTCTGCGGTCGATAAGAATAAATATTATCAGCATAATAAAAAGCCACGCGAGGGTCTCCGGGCTGGCTTTGCTGTCCGACAGCAATTTATGATAAGCTACCGGAGTTACTCCCGTAATTTTTACGAGAATATGTATGTATACGGCCGATACGGAAATTGAAATAATGAAAATATCAGCGAGGAAATATTTTATTCCTTCATCCATATTCTTGATATAAAAATTATCCTTGAGATTCAAATAAACGTCGGGCATACTGTTGCCGTCGGTCTTTTGGAAAAATATCTTAAGCACGATAAACAACAAAATAAGCGCGAGCGGAAACAATATCATTTCAAGAAAAACATAATCCCTCAGCGAATACAGAGAAATATTTTCCATAACTCCCGTAAAAATCTGCAATGAGATTTCTTTTATTTTAAAAAGATAAACCGCGCCCAATGCGGCAAAAATGGATATTTCGATCCCGCCGAAATTTTGAAGCATTATTTTATGCCACGGAATTCTCAGATTTTCAACTTTATTTCCGTATTCAGCCGTCAGGGTTTTAATATTAAACTTGAATATGGTCAGGCATATTGCCGTACCGAAAAAAGCAGTGAGCGCTTTATCGGGAATTTCTATAAAAGTATCGGCGACATAGTTTGCAAAAAGCCCGATCCTTCCCGTATCCATAACCCCGAAAACTTCGCGGAACAATTGTGAAAAATATATCGAGTAAGGCCTGTCAAAAGAAAAATCCTGAAAAATAAAACCTCTCACTACCGAAGAAAACACCGCAGTCAAAAGGCCGGCGCCTATGCCGGCAAAAAGAATAAACCTGACGGCGGACATAAAATTTGTTTTGAGATTTGTTTTAAAACTATGATTTGAAGTTTTCAGTATTTCAAGAATGCCGCTTTCGCTCAGCATTCCCCAGTAAAGCGCCCCCGAAACATTCACAACGGCAAGATAAATAAAATGCGGCGACGTAATATTGGAAAGCAGGATTGCCGTTGAAAGAGCGACAAGCATTCCCCACGCGCTTCCCAAAACTATTGCCGCGACAAAAGTGCCGAGCATGTCAAAATAAAGAAATTTATAGCTGTTCTCGTATACGAAAGTGTTTCCCGCCCAATTCAAAAGTATTGAAAAAGCGGCAATAAGAAAAAAATATTTTTTACTGTCAATACTCCAAAAAATATCGGATAAGATTTTAGAAATTTTCATAGCATATATGATATTATTAATATTTCTTATTTACAAGCGGTTTTAAACGGCAATTGCCTTCTTTAAAAATTCTTCGCTTTTTAATAGAATATTAATATTATGGAAAACAGCGATATTGAAATAAAAAAAACTTACACAAAAGCCGATTTTATAATAAAGCTTATCATCCGGTGGGCGGCGTTTTTTGCCTTTATATTTTTGATACTCATCGCGGCGCAGATATGGGTGCAAAAAACGGCTGCGGCGACGCTTGCGGCAGTGCCGGTAATAGCGATACCTGCGTTTCCTCCGGAGGCGCTTTTAAACGATTTGGAAGCCAGAAAAAAATTCCTTGATTACAGAATAAACGGCGTCAGATTTTATTTGTATAAAATAAAAAGAAACGACAATTTATGGAAAGTCGCGGCAATGGATACGATTGACGGCAAGCCGAAAGCAAAATATTCCGTGCACACCATTTTGGGATGCAATCCCCAGCTTGAAACATATGATGTTTTCGTCGGGCAAACCGTAATGATCCCCTCATCCGGAGGTTCTTTGCATCCTATTCAGGAAAAGGATACGTGGGAAACTATTGCGGCAAGGTATGACGTTGAAGCCCAAAGTTTGCGGCTTGCGAATTTCGGAAACGCCGAATTGATCCAAGGAGAATACGTTTTTATACCCGGAAAGCGTCCGGCAGTCGATTTAATGAATGAAAAAATTCAGGAAAAATACGCTTTGCGCGAATTGTTTTCATGGCCTTTAAGCATAGGCGGAAGAATATCCGGAACTTTCGGGATCAGAAAAAAACATCCGGTCACCGGCACAAAAAGCATGCACGGCGGAACGGATATCGCTGTTCCGGCGGGGACTTCGGTTGCCGCAGCAGCGGACGGCGTGGTAATATTGGCAAGCTCCGAAGTCGGGCATTACGGCACGGCGGTATTTATTGACCATAAAAACGGATATGTCACGCACTACGGGCATCTTTCTTCATACAATGTAAAAGTAGGCCAGAAAGTCAGAACGGGGCAGCTTATCGGAAAAAGCGGGGCGACGGGAAGAGTTACCGGCCCGCATCTTCATTTTACGGTAAAGAAAGGCGATAAAGCAATAGACCCAATGAAATTTTTATGGTGAAACCATGATTGATTTTTCCATATCAAAACCGTCTCAAAAAGAACTTTTATCGCTTGCCGGAAAAGCGATAGAAGAGTATCTTAAAAGCCGCGAAGTTATAGACTTTTCCGTAGAGGGAAACGATGAACTGCTGCAGCTTGCGGCTGTTTTTGTGACGCTCACCAGGCACGGCAGTTTACGCGGATGCGTAGGCACCATAGAACCCGAATATCCTTTATGCGAAGCGGTTATAAGGATGGCGCTTGCGGCCGCGTTTAATGATTCAAGATTTTATCCTCTTATTCTCGAAGAACTTCCGGAAACAAAAATAGAAATATCGGTGCTTTCTCCGATGAATAAAATACGCGCTCATGACGAAATAATACAAGGAAAGCACGGCGTTCTCATACAAAAAAACGGCCGGAGCGGATTATTTCTTCCTCAGGTTTGGGAACATTTTGGAAGTAAAGAAGATTTTATGGACGAACTGTGTTTGCAAAAGGCCGGACTTCCGCGAAACTGCTGGAAAGACGGCTCCGCCGAACTTTTTATATTCACCGTATTTTCTTTTGAAGAATAAATTTTTACGATAAATCAAAAATTGCAATGAAAAAAATTATTTTTATTATTACATTATTTATTTGCGCAAACGCGCCGCTTTATCCGCAGGACGACGGCGATTATCTTATTCCTTTTGCCGAAATGAGAGGCGACACGCAGTATTTCGGATATGAAACCTGCGATAGAAATGAAATTATTAAAGCCAAGTACAGGATCGCGTACACGGATAAGATGCATAAAATGGCAATAGTGATGAGGGATGACGGGCAGTGGATCGGCATAGACAGGAATGATAATGTAATTCTTTATCCTTTCATTTACGATAACGGCCCGGATTACGTTTTTGAAGGACTGTTCAGGTTTGTCGACAACGATAAAATCGGATTTGCGAATCTGGACGGAGATAAAATTATTCCCGCGGAATTTGATTTTGTTGAACCGTTTCAGGACGGGCTTGCGGAATATGCCTACGGAGGACACAGCGAATACGATCATCTGAATGAGCACTGGGCATGGACAGGCGCCGCCGAAACGGGATATATAAATAAATACGGACAGCGGTTCATAAAAATAATAAAGACCGAAGAAGGAAGAGTTGCCTGCATGAAAGATAACAGACGTTTTTATATAGACGATAAAGGCAAAATAATAAAAGCAGTAAAAGCGGTCGTGAAAGAGGAATAAAAAGCGGGAACTCCAAAAATCAAAATAGTTTTTTCAAAGCGGCATTTGATGCCGCATCAGGCATTCACTTCAAGCATGCGTTTTATCGGCGCGTAAGCCTTTTCTCTTATATCATCGGGAACGGTGACAATGTTTTTCATATTGTCAAGAACGTCTAAAACTTTGGCAAGCGTAATTTTTTTCATGTTCGGGCAAACGGCAAGAGAAGAGACCGGATAAAATTTTTTATCCGGATTTTCTTTCTGAAGCTTATACAAAATCCCGGTTTCGGTGCCTATAATGAATTCCTTTTTCGAGCTTGCGCGAACATATTTACACATCCCGCCGGTTGACAGCGCGAAATCCGCCAAACCGACAACTTCCGGGCGGCATTCGGGATGAACCAAAACTTCAGCTTCGGGATGCTCTTTTTTTGCTTTCAAAAGCATTTCCGGAAGCATATTGTTGTGAGTCGGACAAAAACCGTTCCAGACGACGATTTTTCTGCCGGACATTTTTTCAGCGTAGGAACCCAAATTTCTGTCGGGAACAAAAATTATATCCGAATCCTTTGTTTCCGATTCGACGCTCTTTAAAACATTGACCGCATTTGAAGAAGTGCAGCATATGTCGCTCTCGGCTTTTACGCCGGCGGAAGTATTAACATAGGCAACCGTAAAAGGATTATCGTACCGTTTTTTATATTCTCTGAGTTTTTCCGCCGTAATCATATCCGCCATAGGACATCCCGCATTGGCGTCCGGAATTAAAATTTTTTTTTGCGGACTGAGTATCGCGGCGGTTTCCGCCATAAAATGAACGCCGCAAAAAACTATCGCGTCGGCGCCGGTTTCGGCGGCTTTTCTGCTTAAATCCAAAGAGTCGCCTACAAAATCGGCGATATCCTGTATTTCCGGCAGCTGATATATATGCGCCAGGATCACGGCATTTTTTTCTTTTTTCAGTTTGTTTAATTTTTCTTTTATTTCCTGCATTGTTTTACGTCTTCCACTCTTTTCATTTTATTTATGGATATGTCGCTAAGCGTACTTATTTTATCAAAAAGTTTATTTTTAAACGTTCCTGGGCCTTCCGAAGTTTTATCGGCGTTTTCCGCGGCTATCCCAAAACAGACAAGCGCAGCCGCGGAAGCAAAAAGATAATCTTTTTCAACTGCGCAGAAAGCCGCTATAACGGAACCCGCCATACAGCCCGTGCCTACAATTTTCGACATCATTGGAGTGCCGTTTTTAATTATATGGGTAATTGCGCCGTTAGTGCAAATATCTTCTTTGCCGGTCACAACGACAACGCATTCTCTTTCGTCGGCAAAATGTTCGGCGATTTCTACCATATTTCCCGAGACATTACCGCTATCCACTCCCTTTGTGGTAACGTTTATTCCCGCCGTAGCCGCAATCTCGGAAGCGTTTCCTTTGATAACGTCTATTTTAAATTTTAGAAGTTCTTTAACCGCTTCGTTTCTGAATTTTGTAGAACCGACTCCGACCGCGTCAAGGATAACCGGTATTCCTTTTTTGTTGGCTGCGGTTATCGCAAGCTTCATCGCGTCAACGGTAAAAGTATTGAGAGTTCCTATATTGATTACTACGGCGTCCGATATTGAAGCCATATCAGCGGCTTCTTCTTTCGCATGAGCCATCACGGGAGAACCGCCGAAAACTTTAACTATGTCCGCGCAGTCCGAAATAGTCACCCAGTTTGTTATGTGGTGTATCAAAGGAGACTGCTTTCTTACTTTTTCCAGCGCTTCATAAATTTTGTCCATAACCGCTCCGTTAAAATTTAAGTAAGTAAAACCGTAAAATTTAAATTTTTTTGTGATTTTGTCATTATATCATTTTTTAAAGTGTTTCTTAATTGGATCGTGCCTGATTTAACGGCCGATTGTTTTTTATTCCAGCCCGAATTTCTTTTTCGCAAAAGACTCGATAAATGCCGCTGTCCCGTCAAAACCGAGAGCCGAAGAATTTATGCAAAGATGATATGATGCCGCAATGCCCCATGTTTTGTTTGTGTAAAAAGTATAATATTTGGCGCGGTTTTTGTCCGTCTTTTCGATTTTCTTTTTAACTTTTTCAATATCGGTTTCTTCATTCCGTTCTTTCATTATCCTTTCGGCTCTTTCATCAATGCCGCCGCAAATAAAAACGTTCAGGCAATGAGAGCTGTCTCTTAAAATATAATCCGCGCAGCGCCCGACAAAAATACAGGATTCCTTTCTTGCAAGCTGGCGTATAATATCGCTTTGTATTTTAAACAAAGATTCGTTTAGCAAAAGACTTCCCCCGTAATATCCGCCAGTGACGGCATTTGAAAAAAAACCGGATAAATCTCCCGTAATCCCCGCCGGAGAATTATCTTCGTTTTTTTCAAAAAATTCTTTTCCGATCCCGCTTTTTTTTGCCGCGATTTCAATAAGATTTTTATCATAATAATTTATTCCGAGTTTTTTCGACAAAATTTCCGCTATTTTAAGCCCGCCTGCGCCGCACTGCCTTCCGATATTGATTACATATTTTTCATTCATTATACGATCTCCCGTTTTTGTTTTTTAAATTCGCGAAACTGCATCCGCAGCAGAATGCATGCCGTAAAAGCTGAAATTAAATCCGAACCCGGCATGCTCATCCATATGCCGGTTATCCCGAAATATTTAGGCAGTATTATTACCATGGGAATAAGAAATAAAACTTGCCTCGTAACGGATAGAAAAATAGTTTTCGCGGCTTTTCCGATGCTTTGGAAAAATGTGCTTACAACCATCTGAAATCCGACCAGCGGAAACACGGCAAAAACATAACGCAGTCCGACAACGGTTAAATCGACAAGCTGTTTGTCGGCGGTAAAAACAGAAGCGACGGCATGAGCGAACAATTGAACTGTCAGAAATCCCGACGTCATCACGATTGTCGAAAGAATAACGGCTTTTTTGAGAACTTCTGCAACGCGGTCATAAAGCGCGGCGCCGTAATTATATCCGGCTATAGGCTGCATTCCCTGATTTATGCCGAACACAATCATCGCAAATAAAAAAGCGGCTCTGTTTACTATTCCATAGGCTCCGACGGCAAGCTCTCCCGATTCTCCGCCGTAAAACAAAAACTGTCTGTTTATGATAACGACTATTACGCATGCGGCGGCATTTAACAGAAAAGGCGCAAGCCCTATGGCGATTATTCCTTTTACCGTTGCGCTTGTTAATTTATAAATGCCTTTGCGCAGATGTATGAAATTTTCTTTATTGCTGAAAAACTTGATCTGCCATATCAAAACGATAATCTGCGATATTACCGTCGCCAAAGCGCTTCCGCGGACCCCCCATCCGAAACCAAAAATGAACAAAGGGTTCAATATGACATTTATTATTACCGTAAAAATAGTCGCGTACATCGCTTTTTTCGGGTTTCCCGAAGAGCGTAAAAGGGCATTCAGCCCCATATATATGTGAGTTATGACATTGCCGGCAAGAATGATAACCATAAAGTCATGAGCATAACCGATTGTTTGTTCCGTCGCCCCGAAAAAATAAAGCATCTGTTCAAGAAATAAAAACGAAACCGCCGAAAATAACAGTCCGATAATCACGTTAAGCGCCAGAACGTTTCCTAAAATCCTGTTGGCGGAATCATAATCTTTCTGCCCGAGGCGCAAAGACAAAAGAGAGGCGCCGCCCATGCCGACAAGCGCCCCGAAAGCGGCGGCAAAATTCATAAGCGGAAACGACACGGTTAATCCGGATAAAGCCATCGGCCCGACGCCGCGGCCTATAAATATGCTGTCGGTTATATTATAAAGTGACGTAGCCGTCATAGCCGCAACGGCAGGCGCCGCGTATTGCATAAGAAGTTTGCCGATATCGGCAGTTCCCAAAGTTAACGGAGTATTCCCTTTTTTCATGCGATTGCCGCGCCTCCGGCCAATTTTTTCCTGACAGTTATCCCTGCGATTTTTTTAAAGCATTATCCATATCTTTTATAATGTCATTTACGTTTTCTATCCCTACGGAAAGTCTTATATAATCCGGCGTTACGCCTGTATCCGCAAGTTCTTTTTCGCTAAGCTGCGAATGCGTCGTTGTCGCCGGATGGATAACGAGCGTTTTTGCGTCGCATATGTTTGCCAGATGTATTGCAAGCTCTACGGATTCTATGAACTTTTTTCCCGCCTTAAGCCCGCCTTTGATCCCAAACCCGATTATTCCCCCGCCGTATCCTTTAAGATATTTTTTTGCTTTCGCGTTTTCAGGGCTGCTTTCAAGACCGGGATAATTTACCCATTCAACCAAAGGATGTTTTTTGAGAAATTCCGCCACCTTTAAAGCGTTTTCACAGTGTCTTTCAATTCTTACATGTAAAGATTCAAGACCCTGCAAAAGCAGAAAAGCATTAAACGGAGCAAGGGATGCGCCCGTGTCCCTTAAAAGTCCCGCCCGGGCTTTTACTATATACGCAAGTTTTCCGAAAGTTTCGGTAAATTTTAACCCGTGGTAAGCGGGATCCGGTTCTGAAATCAAAGGGAATTTCCCGTTATCCCAGTTAAACTTTCCGCTGTCCACGACTGCTCCCCCGAGAGTTGCGCCGTGACCGCCTATAAATTTAGTCGCCGAATATACGACAATGTCCGCCCCGAAATCTATCGGCCTTAAAATGTAAGGAGCAACCGTATTGTCAACAATTAAAGGAATATCGTTTTTATGCGCGACTTTTGAAAGTTCTTCCAAATCGGCTATATCAAGCTTAGGATTTCCTATCGTTTCCGCATATATGCATTTAGTTTTATCGGTTATGGCTTTCCGTATCATGCCTGCATCATTTGACTTTACGAATTTAACGCCTATACCGAATTTTTTGAAAGTATTGGCAAATAAACTGTAAGTTCCGCCGTAAAGATTATCGGCTGACACTATCTCGTCGCCCGATTGCGCGATATTAAGTATTGCGTTCGTAACCGCGGCTGCGCCGCTCGCAAATGCCAGAGCCGCGGCGCCACCGTCCATAAGCGCAAGCCTCTTTTCAAAAACCTCGTTTGTAGGATTTGTTAATCTGCTGTAAATATTTCCGGATTCCCGAAGCATAAAAATTTTTTCCGCGTGTTCGGCGCTGTTAAACTTATATGAAGTCGTCTGGTAAACCGGCACGGCGACCGCGCCGGTTGCGGGATCCGGTTCCTGACCGCCGTGTACCAAAAGACTTTCTACCTCTAATTTATTATCTATTTTTGACATGATATTTCTCCTTTTTACGGCAATATTAAGGCATAGATGTATTGATTGTTTCTAACTGGAGAGTAAATTTCGGTTCACATTCGTGCTGCGGAAATAGAAAAGCGCATGCGTCCGTACAACGCATGTTTAAAGTTTATGCCGGCGATGAAACTGTTTGTGAAGCGATCCATTTTATTTTTTCCGATTTATGACGCACATATTGCAAACGGCAGTCCGGAAATCCGGCTGTCCGGCAGCGAATCATAAGTTTTTACTGAACTTCCGAGCTGCTAAGCAGCTGCCGCTTTTATTGCTATAAGTTTTTAAAAAGCCATGTCGACACATATCTCTCGCCGCTATCGCAGAGAACGGTTACAATGTTTTTACCTTCGGCTTCCGGCTGCGCCGCAATCTGCAATGCAGCCCAGACATTTCCGCCGGAAGAGATTCCCGCTAAAATACCTTCTTCTCCGGCAAGCTTTCTTGCCGTCACGCCGGCGTTTTCCGAATCAACTTCCATTATTGCGTCTATTATTGACACATTTAATACTTCCGGAATAAAACCCGCGCCGATTCCCTGTATCGCATGTGAAGAAGATTTTTTTCCGGATAAAACCGCCGAATCTTTAGGCTCTACGGCAATAATCTTGACGCCCGGTCTGCGCTCTTTTAAATATTCTCCCACGCCCGTAAGAGTTCCGCCGGTACCTACTCCGGCGACAAAATAATCAATATTCCCGTTTAACGCTTCCCATATTTCAACGGCGGTAGTTTTTTTATGAACGGCGGAATTTGCTTTATTTTTAAACTGCTGCGGAATAAAGCTGTTCGGGTTATTTCTCGCAAGATCTTCCGCTTTTAAAACCGCGCCCGTCATTCCTTTTTTTCCTTCGGTCAAAACAATGCCTGCGCCTAACATTTTTAAAAGCGCTCTTCTTTCTTCGCTCATCGTTTCAGGCATCGTAAGAATAAGCTTATATCCTTTCTGCGCGCACACAAAAGCAAGCGCTATTCCGGTATTCCCGCTTGTAGGCTCTATTATCAAAGTATCTTTATTTATTATACCTTTGCGTTCCGCGTCTTCTATCATCGCAATGCCGACTCTGTCTTTAACGCTTGAAAGCGGATTGAAAAATTCAGCTTTTGCGTAAACATTTCCGTACAGCCCGTTTGCAAGTTTATTAATTTTTATAAGAGGCGTATTTCCTATAGTTTCGATTATATTATTGTAAACTTTATTCATTTTAATTACCTTTCAGCCGTCTTTAAACGAGAGAAACCTTCATCTCGCGATTTTTGGCAAGCTCTATCATAGCCCTTGTTTATCTGTCAATTCAAATCATTATAGTCCTTTTATAATTAGCTGTCAAAGAAAAATTTATCTGTTTTTTATATTTTTGCATAAGAAAAGCCGGCAGATAAAACTGCCGGCTTTTCTTACAAGGCTTAGCATTATTTATTTTACTTTTGACAGAGCCTGATCTATATCTTCCATAATATCTTGCGCGTCTTCAATTCCGACGGAAAGCCTTATGTAATCCGGAGTAACTCCGTTGGCTGCCTGCGCTTCTTCGGACAGCTGCTGGTGGGTCGTTGTCGCTGGATGAGTCGCAAGAGTTCTTGTATCGCCTATATTTGTTAAATGAGATATGAGTTCAAGCGAATTTATAAAACTTCTTCCGGCTTCTTTTCCGGAAACTTTATTTCCTTTAACGCCAAAACCTATCATAGCGCCGGCACCGTCAGGCAAATATTTTTTTACTCTTTCTTTTTCAGGGCTGTCTTCAAGACCGGGATAATTGACCCAGGAAACTTTCGGATGTTTCTGCAAAAATTTTGCTATCTCAAAAGCATTATCGCAATGCTTTTTCATTCTCAAATGAAGCGTTTCCATGCCGTTAAGCATCATAAAAGAGTTGAAAGGAGAAATCGCCGGCCCCATATCTCTCATCAAAGTTGTTCTGGCTTTCGCTATATATGCAAGATTGCCGAATGCTTTTATAAAATCTTTATTGTGATAACTCGGCTCCGGATCAGAAATAAGAGGAAATTTTCCGCTTGACCAGTCAAATTTTCCGGAATCAACCAAAACTCCGCCCATAACGTTTCCGTGGCCGCCTATATACTTTGTCGCCGAATAAACGACGATGTCTGCGCCGAAATCCATAGGCCTCAAAATATAAGGCGCAACGGTATTGTCAACAATCAAAGGAATGCCGTTTTTGTGCGCGGCATTTGAAAGAGCTTCCAAATCGGCTATATCAAGTTTAGGATTTCCTATGGTTTCAGCGTACACGCATTTGGTTTTATCGGTTATCGCTTTCTGTATCGCGTCAACATCATTTGACTTCACGAATTTAACGCCTATGCCCATCTTTTTGAAAGTGTTGACGAACAAGCTGTAGGTGCCGCCGTAAAGATTGTCGCAGGTTATAATCTCGTCGCCGCATTTAGCGATCAGCATTATCCCGACCAATATCGCCGACATTCCCGTAGCAAAAGCCAGCGCGCCTGCTCCGCCGTCCATCATAGCCATTCTTCTTTCAAAAATATCGCTTGTAGGGTTTTGAAGTCTTGTGTATATATTGCCCGGAATATTGAGCTCAAACAATCCGGCGGCATGTTCGGTATCGTTAAACTGGTAAGCCGTTGTCAAATAAACGGGAACCGCCCTTGAACCCGTAATAGGGTCCGGCTCCTGCGCTCCGTGAATTAAAATACTTTCCGGTCTTAATTTGCTGTCAACTTTTGACATGAACCCTCCGTTTTAGAAGCATGGACGCATAGCAACTGCTTTTCGCCTTTGTCATTACCATGCCTCTGCGCATTCTTAAAAACCTGTTTCTTTAATAATTTTTTAACTTCCGGCGCGGAATGTTGAAAAGCTTTCATTTCTTCGCCGTTAAAATCTTTCAAAGCTTCTTAGCCGCTAAATATGCGCTAAAAATCCTTAAACGGCTTCTTCACGCTTTGCCGTGTTCCCAAGTATTTTATCGGGGATCCGTGTTAATTAATTTCAGCAGATCACGGACGCTTGTCGAATAGATTCTTCAGCTTCGCGCAGGCGGCGGCATATCAGGCGATAATTTACTTTGGTTTTATATAGCTGTCCAAAAATTTATCAAGTTTTCCGTTATTTTTTAATTTTTCAAATATGAGTACCCATACGCAGTCTTTGGTTTGATCCGTTTCGCATTTTCCGTTTACAAAACCGCCGCACGGGCCGTTAACGAGCCCTTTCGCGCATCTGGTGCGGGGACATATTCCTTCGGTTTCGGAAAGTATGCACGTTCCGCATATACTGCAAAACTGATGATAAATGCCTATTCTTTCCGTGCTTCCCACAAATTTCGATTCTAAAGCCGGAACTATAATTTTACCGCTCACTTTTCCTACAGACTGGCTGCCGGCTCCGCAGGAAAGCATAACAATAATCGAAGCTGACAAAAATAATTCATCCTTCAATAAATTTCTTTTAGCAAGCCTCATATCGCAGGCGGAATCAAGAATCATACTTCCCGAAACCGTTTTGCCGTTTTTCTCAAGAAAATCTTTCATTTCGGCAACGGCCTTTTCATCGCCCGTGCCGCACTTTGACGCGCAGCTTCCGCAGCCGACTATAAAAACAGTCTGCCTGCCTTCAAGCTTGTTTAATATTTCTTCGCTGGTTTTTTTTGAAGTTATTATCATAGTTTTAACGACAGATAATATGTAAAAGGTTTTGGCGTTTTCGCGGAGTTTACCATCGAGTGCCTAAATCGGGAGCGAAAACCTATAATAGGTTTTACAATACCTATTACCTGTTACCTATTACCTGTCTTTGAAATTGCCTTTTCAAGTCCGTTTTTAATTATTTCGTCAAAAAACTCTACGGCTTTGCCGGTTACGAACTTTATTTTTTCTTTATCTTCTTCATGAAATTTTGAAAGCACAAAATCCGGCATTTTGATAAATTTCGGCAGCGGACCTATGCCGAGTTTCATTCTGGAAAAATTATCCGTATTTAAATATTGTATCATGGAACTTATGCCGTTGTGGCCTCCGGACGAACCTGAAAGCCTGACCCGAAACTCTCCCAGCGGTATCGCAAAATCATCGTAAAAAACAAATATTTCTTCCGGCTTTATTTTATAATATCTTGCTGCGGAAGAAATCGGATCTCCGGAAAGATTCATAAAAGTCATAGGTTTTACGAGGAGTATTTTTCCTTCTTCCGTATCATAAAAAGAAATATCCGCCATATTCTCCCAATTTTTAAACTCAAGATGTTTCGCATTTGCTATCGCATCCAAAGCCATGAAACCGAAGTTATGGCGGGTATTTTTATACTTGTCTCCGGGATTTCCAAGTCCGGCAAAAAGTTTAATCATCAGTTAAAAAAAGAGGCAGGGATGCAGAGAGGCGAAAATGCAAGGCAAAAGCGACAGCCGCTCCCCGACTTGATCCTTCAGTCATTACTCTGCGTCTTTGTATCCCTGCATCTCCGCATCCTTTATATTATTTTTTTGCTCCGGCTGCCGGCGCCGCTGCGCCTTCGCCTTCTTTATCTTTCTTGCCTTTTGAAATAACTTCAGGCTGCGCCGCTTCCGCTCCTACGACGGGCTCAGCGGGTTTTTCTTCTTCAACCGTTACCGTAACGACGTGAACTATCAATGTTGAAGGTTCCTGCAAATAAGCGACTCCGTCAAATTTCGGCAAATCGGCAATTGTAACTCCCTGTCCCAAGCCTAAAGACGAAACGTCAACGCTTATCTTCTGCGGAATTTTTGTAGGCAAGCATGAAACCTTTACTTCTCTTACGATAAATTCCATGAGGCCGCCGAAATTTTTAACGCCGTCGGCAACTCCGTCAATATGGATCGGAACCATAACTTCGATCTCATCTTTTAATGAAATCACCTGAAAATCTATGTGCATCGGAGCCTGCGTCAAAACGTTTCTTTGAAGCTCTTTCACAAGCGCCGCCTGATTCCCGCTTTTCATTTTAAGGTTAATAACTACGTTTGCGCCGTTCGCTTCTATGATAGACATAAAAGCTTTTGAATCAACCGATATTGCCGCCGGCTTTATATCTTTTCCGTAGACTACCCCCGGTATTTTACCCTGTTTTCTAAAACCTTCCAAACTGCTTTTTGAACCGATCTCTCTGGTTTCTGCGTCTAAAATTACTTCCTTCATTTCCTTCCTCCGTTTTATATGCCGCTTTGCTGCATTTGATGACCCATTCTCAAAACATCCAGCCATGCTCCGTATTTGTCGTCATTGCAAAAGGCAGAGCCTTGAAGCAATCCGTTTTAAAACCATAACACGGATTGCCGTTGTTGCTTGCGATGACACCTCCGCGAAATCGAAAACAATACGATTATACAAACAGCGCGCTTATGGATTCGTCATTTGAAATTCTCATGATCGCTTCCGCCAAAATGGACGCAATGCTGAGAACTACGATCTTTCCCGTCGGTCCGTCCTGCGCTAAGGGAATCGAATCCGTTATTACAAGCTCTTCTATGCATGAATCCTGAATTTTCTGTTTCGCGGTCCCGGATAATACCCCGTGCGAGGCCGTCGCGAAAACTCTTGAAGCGCCTTTTCCTTTTATCGCTTCGGCGACTTTTGTAAGCGTTCCGGCCGTATCCACAAGATCATCCAAAATTATACAAGTTTTATCTTTTACTTCACCGATAATATTCATGATCGCCGCTTCGTTCGGACGCGGCCTTCTTTTATCCACGATAGCCAAATCGGCGTTAAAATGTTTTGCGAAAGATCTTGCTCTTTCCACGCCGCCGGCATCCGGAGAAACAACAACCGTATCCGAAAGCTTTTTTTCCTGAAAATAATTCAAAATTACAGGAGTGCCGTAGAGATGGTCTACGGGAATATCAAAAAATCCCTGTATCTGTCCGGCGTGCAGATCCATAGTCAAAACTCTCGTAATGCCGGAAGTCGCCAAAAGATTGGCGACGAGCCTTGCGGTTATCGGAACTCTCGGCTCCGCTTTTCTGTCCTGTCTGCCGTAACCGTAATAAGGCATGACCGCCGTAATTCTTTTTGCGGAAGCTCTTTTTAAAGCGTCGGTTATTATCAAAAGTTCCATAAGATTTTCGTTCACGGGAGAACATGTGGGCTGGATTATGTAGCAGTCAGCGCCTCTGACATTATCTACAATTTTGACCTGTATTTCGCCGTCGCTGAAATGCCCTACTTTAGCTTCGCTCAGCTCAACGCCCAGTTTTTGCACGATTTGTTTTGAAAGCTCGATATTGGCATTGCCGGAAATAATTTTGAGTTTCATAAAAATCCTTTTTAACGACAGGTAAAAGTTAATAGGTAATAGGTAAAAGGTTTATGTTTCAGCTGCGCCGAAACATATTACCCATTACCCGTTACCTTTTACCTCTTACCTGCCTTTTCTTTGTTTTACTTCCTGTCTGGCTCTTGCTATGGCAAGTTTGCCGGAAGGAATATCATGCGTTATCGTCGAACCCGCGGCAACCAGAACGCCCTTTCCTATATTTACCGGAGCGACAATGTTAACGTTTGAACCGACAAAAGAATCCGCACCTATCACCGTCTTATGCTTATTTTTTCCGTCATAATTGCACGTTATGGTGCCTGCCCCTATATTTACGTTCTCCCCTATTTCGGCATCGCCTATGTAAGAAAGATGATTAACTTTTGAATTTTTTGATATTACGGCTTTTTTTGTTTCGCTGAAATTTCCGACTTTTACATTATCTTTTAAAACAGAGCCGGGACGTATATGCGAAAACGGGCCTATCTTTGAACCTTTGCCTATATCCGCGCCGTCAACATAAGAATACAAAATCGAGACATTGTCGGCAAGTACAGAGTTTTTGATATAACTCGTTCCTTTAATGACGCAATTGCGTCCTATTTTAACTCCGGCATCAATAAAAGTTCCCGGATAAATTACAGTATCCCGTCCTATTTGGGCATCGTATGAAATATACGTATTGTTCGCGTCAATAACAGTTACGCCTTTTTCAAAAAGCTCGGAAATCTTTAATTCCTGCAATGCCATTTCAGCTTCATGCAGTTCAAAACGATTATTTATGCCTTTTAAACCGGAGGCGTTTTCCGCGGTAAGCGAAAGCGTTTTTTTGCCGGATTTTTTTAGAATTTCTATCGTGTCCGTAAGATAATATTCTTTTTTCGCATTATCCGGCTTTACTTTTAAAAGAGCTTTCCATATATTGTTATCAAAACAGTAAATGCCGCTGTTTATTTCGTTTATAAGTTTTTCTTGCGGCGACGCGTCTTTTTCTTCAACTATCTTTTCAAGGGCGGCTCCCGACTTCACTATGCGTCCGTATCCGAAAGGGTCTTCGACTTTCGCGGCTAAAACGGTTGCGGAAGCTTTATTTTTTGCATTGTATTTTAAAAGAGAAGACAATGCGGAAGTTTTTACGAGAGGAACATCCCCGCACATCACCAACACATCGCCTTTATAATTTTTAAGAACTTTCGCCGCCTGCATCAAAGCGTGCGCTGAACCGAGCTGCTCCTTCTGATACACCGCTTTTATTTTTTTATCAAGATTTTCTTCAACAATTTCGGATTTGTGCCCCAAAACAACGACAATATTGTCCGGTTTTAAACTTTGAACCGAATCAATGACCCAGTTTATCAAAGGCTTTCCGGAAAGTTTATGCATAACTTTCGGCAAAGACGATTTCATTCTGGTCCCCGCGCCCGCGGCAAGTATTACGACCGAAAAATTTTTCATATTTTTTATGTCCGTGTCATAAGAGTAATGTACTCCGGGACTAGGATTCGAACCTAGACAAAGGGATCCAAAATCCCTTGTGCTACCATTACACAATCCCGGAACTTAAACGGCATATAATAAATAAAATATAAAATGTAAAAAGTTTATGGCCAACCGTTATTTTTATATTTTATATTTTATTTATTATATGCTGTTAACTGTTTTTACAAACCAAAATTTCCAATTGTATTTTTCAAGTTCGGTTTTAATTTTATGCTCATCCGGTCTATCGTATATTCCAAAAACCGTCGCGCCTGAGCCGGACATAAGGCTTGCGCAGTTTAAAGACGATAAAACGTCTTTTATTTTTTTTATTTCCGGATGATCGTTAAAGACAAAATCCTCAAGCCTGTTAAAACAATATTGCCGGGCTGTTTCAATATTAAAAGCCCCTTGTTCGATCAATTTTTTAATTTTATCAATTTTCCGTGGGTTTGTAAACGGGAGTCTGACCTTTTTATACACCGAAGGCGTTGAAACGCCAAAGCCGGGATTGACTAAAACTAACGGCAGAGAGAAGTCGTTCATTCGTAATTCGTAATTCGTAATTCGTAATTGCCTTACGATATCCCCGATCCCTTCGCACAAAGCCGTGCCGCCGGTGAGAAAAAACGGGACATCCGCTCCGAGGTTTGCGGCAATTTGTTCAAGCTCGGTTTTTTGGGCGTTTATATTCCAAAGTTTGACCAAAGCTTTTATGGCTGCCGCGGCATCCGAAGAGCCGCCGCCAAGACCCGCGCCAACAGGGATTTCTTTTTTTAGCGTGATCTTTACGCCTTTTTGTATATTGAAACGTTTTTGAACCGCAGCAGCGGCTTTATATACTATATTTGAGCTGCCCGACGGAAGATTTTCATTATTGCATTCAAGATTTATTCCCGAAGGAACAGCTTCAGCCGTTATTTCGTCATAAAGACTGACGGTCTGCATTATTGATTCCAGATTATGGTAACCGTCAGGCCTTTTGCCCGTTATTTCAAGGAAAAAATTAACTTTTGCGGGGGCTTTGATTATAATCATTCTTATTGCCTGCCTGAAAAGATGATAAACAGCTGCAAAAAAACTTTACCGTCATATTTTTCTTATCTTCCTATCCTCATATTACTTATCAACATTATTTTTATTCTTCATTCGCAGCGTCGCGCACGTGTTTATCGGATAAGGCAATGTTTCCGGCTTCAAAAGAACCTTTAAATTTATATTGCTTTGACGACACATTTATAAGAGACGGGATCATGCTGTTGAAAAAACGTTTATATTTCACGGGTTCGATAACAATTCCGTCTTTTGTAATTTTTTCGACAAGACCCGTTTCGGAATCCAGCATCATTTCCGTACCGTTTGACGCATATGTGATTTTTTTACCGCTTTGATCAACCGCGCTGTTTTCAAACTGTTTAAAAAAGCCCTGAGAGAAAATGCCGGAAGCAAAATCCAAAATCCCTCTAAATTCCTGAGGAATTTCATCTTCAGCCGCTTTAGGATCGAATGTCGCGTTTCCGTCTTTAATGTACACCGTAGCGTTGCCCATAAAAAACTTTGCCGGCATGCCTATTGAGACGCCTTCGCCTTTTACATAATTGAAAGGCAGATATCCTTTAACGCTATAATAACTTTTAACGCTTATTTTCATTTTATATCCTGTCTTCAGCGAAAAAAGTTTTTGATAATTGCTGCCAGCCCTGAACAAATTTACATTATAAAAATCAGCCGGCGATATTTTTTTTTGCACAAGTTCGAGTTTCCGCTTGGCGCTTTTTTGCGCGCCGGCGTCACGCGCCAAAGCATAGGCGATCCACGCGTCGTTTATTTTAGCCAGTTCAACGTACACGTCGCCGAGATGTTCATAAATAACGGCATCCCTCGTGATATTCGCAGCCGTTACTATAAATTTTTCAGCAAGCTCATATTTCTCTTGTCTGTAATAGAGCCAGCCTAAAGAATCCAGATAAGCGCCGTTTTGGGGTTCCAAAGCAACGGCTTTGTCTAAAAGAATTTCAGCTTCTTTAAGTTTTATGTTTTTATCCGCATACGTATATCCGAGATAGTTCATTGCCCGCGTATGTTCGGGGCTTATTGCCAGAGTTTGCAAAAAGGCTTTTTCTGCGTTTTCAAAATCTCCGTTTTTGTCCATCGCGTTTCCCATAAAATAATACGCGTCCGCAAAATCCGGATTTAGGCTTACAACTTTTTCAAATGATTTTATCGCTTTATCGTATTTTTGCCAATCTATATAATTCAACCCCAGCAAATATGAAATTTCATAGTTCAAAGGGTCCTTGGACAGCGCTATTTTAAGCTTTTTTTCCGCCTTTGCGTACTGTTTTAAGAGTGAGTAATAATATCCGAGCCGCGCGATAACGGCAACATTGTCCGGCTGCTTCGAAGACAAATATTCAAATTCCGCGGCCGCTTTATCTATATTTCCCATTTTTTGATAAATCACGCCAAGCCAGTAAGAGGCTATTTCATTATCGGCTCCCTTCAGCTCTTTTTTTGCTTTTATAAAAGCGTCGCGCGCTTTCGCATATTCGGAAACGGCAAGCGGGAAATTGTTTATATTCTCATAAATTCTTGCTTTTGAAAGATACACTTCCAGCGATTCCGGTTTGAGCTCTAAAACTTTATCATATGAGTTTAGAGCTTCCTGCGTCATATCCAGCTTTTCCTGAATCATGCCCAACTGAAAATAACCTGCGGCCGAATCAGGCTGGTTTTTTAAAAACTCATTCCAGTATTCCGCAGATTTTTCAAGTTTATTGTCGGAATCATAATATGCGGCTAAACACAATATCGCAATTTCATTATCGGGTTCAAGTTCCAAAGTCTTTTCCCAAAATTTTCTTGCTTTTTCCGGCTGTTCTGCGCCGATATAAAAATTTGCCAAAAGCATCGTGGTCGCGGGATTTTCTCCGTCAAGATTTTCTATTTTTTCAGCGGCGTCAAACGCTTTCTGCTGATTGCCGGACCGCCAGTATAAATGCATAAGTTCTTTACGGGCGGCGAGAGCGTCGGGATCAAGCGCGACAACTTTTTCATAATCTTTTCGCGCCGCATCAAACGCGTTGGCTTTATAAGCAAGAACCCCTTTAAGATAAGCTCTGTACGCTTCATAATTTGCCGCATAAGCAAAACCCGTCTGCATAACTAAAATAAAACATAAAACAAAAATAATCTTTTTCTTCATATTATCTTCCTTAAAACTATAGCGTCTTCATCCGTATAGTATGCTTTTCTTATGCCTATTTTTTCAAACCCGAAAGACAAATACAGCTTTTGCGCCGCGTCATTGCTTTCTCTGACTTCAAGAAAAATATTGCCGGGGTTTTCTGTTTTCACGTCATTTTGCATATACTCAAGCATTTTTTTTGCGATCGAACGCCTTCTAAACTGCGGATCTACCGCAATGCTCAAAATTTCAGTTTCACCTTCTATTGTCAGGTATATGCAAAATGCCGCGATTTGTCCTTCTTCCAGAGCTACTTTAAAACGCACTTTTTCATTTAACGCCGAACTCGCAAACATGGCTTTTGTCCAAGGCTGTTTAAACGATCTTTCTTCGATCAATATTATATCATCAATATCGTCTTTTAAGAAATCTCTGATTTCCATTGTATAACTCTTATGATTTTGCGGCATACAATATTGCTTCTGTCATAGCGTCCGCGCAAGCCTTGCCTTTGCCGGCGATATCAAACGCCGTGCCGTGTCCCGGCGAAGTCCTCACAAAAGGAAGCCCCGCGGTAACATTCACTATTTTTTTTGCGTTTATGCATTTTAAAGGTATCATTATCTGGTCGTGATACATGCCGCATATCAAATCATATTCGCCGTTTTTTGTTTTAAGCCACGCGGAATCCGCGGGCATGGGTTTTGATATATCTATTCCCGACTTTTTTAAAATTTCATAAGCCGGCAAAATAATTTTTTTCTCTTCTTTCCCCAATATCCCGTTATCTCCGGCATGGGGGTTTAAGGCGCATAAAGCAACCTTTAACGCCAATGAGTTAACGGCCTTTGTCTTTGCCGTTGATTCGCAGTTTTTATTGCTTTGTCTTATAAAGTTTACCGCAAGCATTACGCTTTCGACGATATTTTTGATTTTAATATTTGAAGAAACTTCCGCCAGAGGAATGTGGCGCGTAACCATAACTCCGAAAATATCTCCGCAAACCATTATCATAGCAGCTTTTTTGCTTTTTGTTAAAGCCTGAAGAAGCTCCGTATGTCCAGGATAATTTACTCCGGCAAGTTTTAAAGATTCTTTGGAAACCGGCGCCGTTACCAATGCTTTGGCTTTGCCGTCAAGACAAAACCGCACTGCAGCCTTGACAGCATTGTACGCGGCTATTCCGGCTCTTTTTGACGGTTTGCCGATTACGACTTTACCTACATTTGAAGTCTTAATACATTCGTAATTTTTTTTGTCTTTATTGTTGATTGCCGTTTCGTCTCCAAAAACTACAGGGCTGCAAACTCTTTGAACTTTCAAAGAATTTACAGCCCTGTAAACTATTTCCGGCCCTATTCCCGCAGGATCTCCCAATGTAACCGCGATACGGGGTTTAGACATTATTTTTAATTCCAGCTGGCATTATTTTTTATGTCAGCTTTCGACTTAAGTTCCTGCATCCACTCGGCATAAGATTTTTTCGCTTCATTCTGGTACAGTAATTCGCCTATATCGTTTTTAACTTCGTCAAAAGCAACCGTTTTGCTCGCTCTCTTTTCTTCAACTCTTATAAAATGATATCCGTTATCCGTTTTTACGGGCTCTTTTGTGTATTCGCCTACATTCATATTAAAAACTATTTTATCTATTTCAGGAAGCAAATCGCCTTTAACAACGATCCCCATATCCCCGTTTCTTTCTTTTGAAACGGGATCTTCGGAATATTTACCTGCGACATCCGCGAAAGCCGTATTGCTGTCTCTAAGCGCTTTTTTTATTAAATCGACTCTGGCCAAAGACGCTTTGCTTTCTTCAGCCGTAGAACTTTTAGGGCTTGCTACAAAAATCTGCCTGATCCTTATCTGTTCCGAAGACATTCTCTTAAGGAAATTTGCCACGTTGGTCACTATTTCGTCTTCGTCTTTCGGCAATCCGGTCTCTCCGCCTTTCATTTTGATTTGAACATGGTCAAAAAACGTCTTTATCTGTTTTTCATCCGGAACTCTGACCTTGGACTTCATCGTCTGTTCGACAAGCCGCATAACGGACATCTGTTCGTCAAGCTTCTTCTCGAATTCAGCCATTGTTATGTTTTCTTTTTTAAGTTCGGCGTTAAACTCCGCTTCGTTCGCGAATCTTTTCTTTATCTGCGCTATGCCGTCGTCAAGTTCTTTTTTTGACACTTTAATTTTTTTCTTTTTCGCTTCCTGTTTCAAAAGAACGTCTTCTATTTTTTGGTTAAGCAAAGCCGCTTTAAATTCATTTATTTTCGCGTCGCTCTGCTCGGAAATNGGAACGCTTTGTTTATACTGCTCAAGCATAGGCGTAAGCACTTTATTGAATTCCGAAGCCATGATAGGCTCATTATTTACTACCGCGATAGTTTTGTCGGCATAAGCGTCAGCCGCTAAAACATTACATACCGCAAAAAACGAAAAAACTAAAACTGCCGATAATTTCTTAAACATGTCACATTCTCCTAAATTATTTTTCTTTTTACATTTCCAAAGATTCGTCCACAGACATGGAAACAGCGTCATCGTTCATCATACCCATACCATACGTCGATGTAAGATTTACGGACTCGGCTTTATCATAATCGACCGTAACGCCGAGCTTCTGTCTGGTGCTTTCAAACCATTTGTCAAACCTTTCTCTATCCACAATTCTTTTTATTTCAGGTTTAGCCTGTTCAAGCGTCACTGCCGGCAGCGCCTGTTCCGAAATTTTTAGAATTATATGGAATCCGTAAGACGTTTTAACTATTTCCGATAATTCATTATCATTAAGCGCCAAGGCAGCCTTTTCAAATTCTGGAACAAGATCTCCTCTTTTGAAAGGCCCTATCAAACCGCCGTTCGCCGCAGAACCGGAATCCTGCGAAACTTCTTTTGCCGTGTCGTCAAACCTTTCACCCTGCTGAAGTCTGGCATACACAGCTTCCGCTTCCTCTTTGTCGGTAAGAAGAATATGTCTTACCGTGTAGGCAACGGGAGCGTCAAACATCTCTCTGTTCGCATTGTAATACTCTTCCACATCGGAATCGCCGGCTGATATTCCCGTGTGAACTTCTTTAAGATAAGTCTCTATCAAAAGACCGTCTCTATATTCATTGTACTGCCTTTCCTGATCACGTTTAAAATCAGCCAAAGCTTCGGTATAATCGGCTCTTTTGTTAACGCCCGCCTGTTTCGCGGCTTCAAGCATTATATTTTCTCTCACTACAGCTTCAATAAACTGTTTTCTTCCGAGCGACGTATTAACATAGCTTTGATACGCGGGAGGCGTATTCTGCAATTTTTCGGAAAGCGTAATATCGGTTATCTGGCTTCCGCCGACTTTCGCCACAACGACGCCTTTTTCTTTACATGCGACTAAAGCAAACACTGCAAGCGCTGATAAAAACAATACTTTCTTCATTAAACCTTCTCCTTTTACTAAAACTAAATGTTTTATAATAGTACTATTTTATAAAAATTTAGTCAAACTATATACTGTTGACGCTTCAGATAAAAATAAAAACGCATGTTTAACTTTTTTTATTGCTTCATACGCTCCAGATAAAACGGCATCTTTTGCAGAAAATCCTTTGTAAATTCAAAAACGCTGCCNTGCATCACATCTTTTTTTAANTTAAACGCATAATGTTTCCCAGCTATAAATTCTATCATATCCGCATGATCGTTTATGAGTTTAGGTATGTCCGCTTTTGAAAAATCGGCATCCTGCGAAAAATATACGTATATATAATTGTTATCTTCGGACACTCTTTCTATTTTATGTTTTTGCGCTTCGATCCTTAAAGCCGTAATTTCAAAGAGCTTTTGCGTCTCGTCCGGTATTTTTCCGAATCTGTCCGAAAGTTCGCTTTTCACTTCTTCCATATCTCCGGCATTTTCCGCGTCGGAAAGTTTTCTGTAAAATAAAATCCTTATGTCATCGTCTTCAATATAACTTTGCGGTATCAAAGCCGAGACCTGCAGATCTATTTCACTGTTAGACTGCTTTTGAGCTTCAAATGTTTCGCCTTTTATTTTTTTGCCTTCTTCTTCAAGAAGTTTGGCGAACATGTCATAGCCGATATCTCTTACGAAACCGTGCTGGTTTGCGCTTAATATCCCGCCGGCTCCTCTTATTTCCAAATCTTTAAGCGCAAGCCTGAAACCCGAGCCCAGCTCGCTGAACTCTTTCATTGCTTCAAGCCTTTTTATCGCTTCGTCGCTGAGCGTTTCGTCTTTATAAAACAGATAACAGTAAGCTTTCTTTTTCTCTCTTCCTATTCTTCCGCGCAGCTGGTACAGCTGGGCAAGGCCGAAGTTTTCGGCTTCCTCAATGATCATAGTGTTGACTGACGGTATATCAAGGCCCGACTCTATGATCGTCGTGGCAAGCAAAATGTCCAGTTCCATATTTGTAAATTTCCACATGACGTTTTCAATGTCTTTTGCGGGCATTTGCCCGTGAATGACTCCAAGCTTCATGTCCGGAGCGAGTTTTTTGAGTTCCGCGGCTTTTGTCAGTATTGTTTCGACTTTATTATAAACGTAAAAGACCTGCCCGCCGCGCGAAAGTTCGGCTTCGATTATATTTTTGACGAGCTTTTCGTCGTACGGCGAAAGCGCCGTTTCTATCGGAAGCCTGCCCAAAGGCGGCGTTTCTATTACCGATAAATCGCGGAAACCCGAAAGTGCCGAAGACAAAGTCCTCGGTATGGGCGTTGCCGAAAGCATTAAGATGTCTATGTTTTTTTTCATATTTTTGATTTTTTCTTTCTGTTTGACGCCGAAACGATGTTCTTCGTCAATGATCAAAAGCCTGAGATTTTTAAATTTAACGTCTTTTTGCAAAAGCCTGTGCGTGCCTATCACAATATCGATTTTACCTTCTTCAAGTTCCGCGATTATTTTCTTTTGATCTGCCTTGCTCTGAAATCTGCTTAAAACCGCGACTTTTGTGGGGAAAAGCGAAAGCCTGTTATAAAAAGTATCAAAATGCTGCTGCGCCAAAACCGTCGTAGGCACTAAAACCGCGGCCTGCATGCTGTCCTGCACGACTTTAAAAGCCGCGCGTACCGCAATTTCCGTTTTGCCGTAACCCACGTCGCCGCAGATCAATCTTTCCATAGGATACGGTTTTAAAAAATCGTTTTTAACGTCTTCTATCGCTTTCGACTGGTCCGGAGTTTCCTCATATGCAAAAGCGTCTTCAAGCTCTTTTTCCCACGCAGTTTCTTTTACAAACGGCTCTCTGTTAACTTTGCTTCTTTGCGCGTAAAGTTTTAAAAGTTCTTTTGCAAATTCTGCCGCGGCTTCGCGCGCGCGGGACTTGATCCTTTCCCACGCTCCGGTATCCATGGAATAAAGTTTAGGTTTAACGCCTTCAACGCCGATATATTTTTTTACGGTTTTTATTTCTTCGGGCGGCACATAAAGCTTATCGCCTTTTCTGTACTCTATACATAAATATTCCGAAGTTTTATCTTCGCGTGAAATGGTTTTCAGCCCGATATAACGGCCTATGCCGTATTTTTCGTGGACAATATAATCGCCCGACGAAATTTCCCAAATACCTTCAAGACGCCGCCCGCCTTTTATTTTCGGAAAACTTACCGGCTTCTTTTTATAAAGCATCTCGCGGCTTGATAAGAAAACTTCGGGAACCTTGTTCCCTTTTTCAAGATAAAATCCCTGCGACAGATTTCCGTACAAAAATTCCGGAAACTTATGATCCCAGCGGTTTTCGTGAAAAATATCCTGTATCCTCTCCCTCTCTCCGTCATTTGCGCAGTATATTTTTATGTTAACGCCGTCCCGCGCAAAATTTTCAAGCGATTTCATAAAAAATTTTATATCCCCCTGAAAACCGGAAAAACTTTTATACCCTTGATACTGCGCGTTTTTATTCAACGGAGCGTTTATGATGAGCTCAAATTTAGAATAAAGCTGTTCTTCTTCCTTGGAAATCGGATAGTCAAAATAAAGAAGAGTGGAGAGTGGAGAGTGAGGAGTGAAGATACGGCAACTGCTCTGGATTGCTTCGGGAACTTCGTTCCCTCGCAATGACATCTTTTGGCCGTCATTGCGAGGAAGCCTGTCCCCGAATGTCTTAATCGGGGAAAGCAATCCATTATCTTTATCTCCACTTTTCACTCTCCACTCTTCACTCTGCCTTTCAAAGTATTTTTTTATCGTCGCCGTATCATTTTTAGAATTTACCGGCAAAATTTTTATTTCTTCGATAAACGCATTGGAAAGCTGGCTTCCGGGATCAAATATCCTGAGAGCTTCTATAATATCGTACTCAAAAAGAATCCTGACAGGCGCTTCGCCGGCGGCAGGCCAAATGTCTATTATGTCGCCCCTGACGGCAAATTGAAGTCTGTCTTCAACAAAATTCATTCTCGTATAGCCAAGCCCGATAAGAGAATGGATAAGCTCTCCGAATTTATGTTTCTGCCCCTGTTTAAAAATAATTCCGCAGTCCGAGTCCGGCGCGGCAACGGGAGAATTTAAAGACAGATCGCTTGCGCAAAGTATAAAATTATTTAAGTTTTTGATTTTATCCGCGGAAAAAGCCCTTTGCTGCGCGTCGTCGGAAGGAAACATCAGAACGGAAAAAGTGGAAAGTGAAGAGTGAGGAGTGAAGATACGGCAGCTGCCCTTGATTGCTTCGGGAACTTCGTTCCCTTGCAATGACATCTTTTGTCCGTCATTACGGGGAAGCCTGTCCCCGAGTGTCTTAGTCGGGGAAAGCGATCCATTATCTTTGACTCCGCTCTCCACACTCCCAACTCCACGCTGCTGTTCAAAAAAAACTTTCAAATCATCATAAAAGGAGCTTAGCTCCTCGTCTTTGACAAAAGCAAATACGCGCAAATTTGGATTTGTCCCCCCATCGAAACTTTGTTGCTCCAAAATGCGTTTAAATAAATAATGGGCTTTCCCGCTGCCCCCGATACCCGATAAATATGTTTTACTCATCTGATTGTTTATAATCTGCAGCTATCATCCATACCGAACGCATTCTAAATGCGGGGATTGTTTGTCTTTTGGCTTTGTTTAACGCCGCATTAGTTCTGATTTTGTTTTGTTTAGCCCATAAAGACACCTGAATTATTTTACGGCTGTTTAATATAGCGATGCGTTTATGCAAAGATTCCATTAAAAGCAAAGCAAACAATTGCGCAAAACCCGTGTATTTATTTTTACTTTTGTACTCGTCGAACAATTTATAGTAATCTTCGCGTTTGTTTTTATTTTGAACGATTATAGGCGGATAACCGAGCTTCATCAATTGCTGATTGATCAGAACGCGCCCGATGCGGCCATTGCCGTCGACAAAAGGATGTATTGTTTCAAATTCGGCATGAAAATACGCTATTTTATCTAAAAAATAAGTTTTATCCGTATTATTGTACTTATCCGCCAACTCCGACATCAGAACGCTTGTAAAAGACGGATTTGCTCCGATATGAGTTCCGACACGAACCCATTCTTTGCCGCTTCTAAAACGCCCCGCAGCGCTATCGTTTATATTGCTTAAAAGAATTTTATGCAAAGATAAAATACCTTTTATAGTCAAATCCGTATTTGGATTTTTTAATAAAATTTTTGTTATTTCGGCGAGATTTTTTGCCTCAAAAACTTCTCGCAGGGAATGGTCTTTGCTTATTTGGCCGCGTAAAAGAATATCTTCGGTATCTTCAAGCGTTAAAGTAGAGTTTTCTATTGCGTTTGAGTTATACACCATTTCAGGGATTTCAGCCGCGGCAATTTCACCCAAAACCGTTTTACGCCCATTTGCCGCCTTTTTGTAAAGGGCAAACAATTTTTTAATTTTACTTTTAGTCAATTGATTTATCATAACGATAAAATTGTAGTATATTATGCGTGAATATTCAATATTTTTAATATAAATTCACGGTAATCGTTCTAACTCCGCACAGCAAGCTGCGCGGTTGTACTGTAGCTACACCCAAGTTAAATGCGCTGACTTAAAAATTCAAAGTTTTTTACATATTAAATATAGCTGCTTATCAACCTTTCAAGCTTCGCCTGTCTGTCTGCGCTGCGTTTGTACAGAGGGGTTTTATCGGTTTGGTTTACGTCAAGCTGTTCTTCAAAAACAGGTCTGTTTTCGTATTTATAATAAATTCCCAGACCTAATTTTCCTTCTTTTGCTGCTAAGGCAAAGGCGGCGTTTCTGTCTGCCGCATTGTGGTTTTCAATATAATAAGTATTGTCTTTAAACCATTGGAAAGTATTTATTTTATTGAAAGTTATGCACGGCTGGAGAATGTCTACAAGCGCATAGCCTTTATGCTGTATGGCTTGTTTTAGGATCTCTTTTGTTTGCTGCGTGTCGCCGCTGAACGCTCTTGCAACGAAAGTCGCGTTCATTGCTATTGCCACGGCCAGAGGATTGAAGGGCTGTTCAAAAACGCCGTCTACCTGTATATTTGTTTTCATTCCGACTTGGCTTGTCGGAGAAGCCTGCCCTTTTGTAAGTCCGTATACCATATTATTATGCACGATATTTGTTATGTTCGGATTGCGGCGGATCGTTGCCATAAAATGATTTCCGCCCTCGCCGTACATGTCGCCTTCGCCGCTTTCTGCAATGACGGTCAAATCCATATTAGAAACTTTTATTGCCGCGGCTGCCGGCAAAGCGCGGCCGTGAAGTCCGTTGAAATAGCTTGCTTTCATATATTGCGGAAGTTTTGCGGCCTGCCCTATTCCTGAAACCATACAAAGTTTATCCGGAGCAATCCCAAGCTCAGCAACGGCATTTTTAACAATATCCAAAATTGAAAAATTTCCGCAGCCGGGGCACCATGCTATGTCTATACCGTGCATATCGTAAATGTTAGCCATTTTTTCTCTCCTTTTTTCAAAAGCTTGGAAACTAGGCTCAGGACTCATTAATTGTCTAAGAATACACCGAGTTTGCTGTATGGAACCGCTTAGTCGTCACCCTGTGCGAAGTCGCAGGGTCTATAAATTAATAGATTCTGCGACGGAGTTTACCCTGCACGAAGCTGCAGGGCGCAGAATGACATCTGACTGCTCATCTTCAATTGTAACAGTTTTAATAAGTCCGGAGTCTAAGTAAAGGCAATTAACAATTGGGTCGCGTTTGTCATCCCCGAAGGCCGTTATCGGGGATCCAAGTTGCTTTTTTTAGACGACAACGACAAAATGGATTCCCGTTGGAATTTATGCTGCGTGAAATCGCAGTACGGGAATGACATGACATAGACAGTTTTTATAAACACCCGATTCGTAATTGTTGTCTTTAACTCCACTCTCCACCCTTCAAACTCCACACTATTTCTTCAATCCTTTGCCAGATTTAAAATATTCTTTAACTGTACCGCGACTTTGTCCGCGCTGAACGGCAAACCGTCGTATTTATGAACGTGCACGGTAGACCTGATATTCGTAAATTTTCTGATAAGATTTTCAAACTGCCCTGAAAAATTGTTTTCTACAAATATTATCCTGCTGGCCTGACGCAGATAATCGTTTGTTTTAACGTGGACAGGATAAACCTGCTTGTAATACAAAACCGCAGTTTTTTCATGCTTAAGTATGTCGAGAGCTTCTTTGACCGTATTCTTTGCAGAACCCCAGCATATCACAAGATTTTCATAATCCGGATTTCCTATAAGTTCGGGCTCAACCGTTTCTTCTAAAACGGCTCTGTATTTTTTTATGCGTTTTTTGTGCATGAGCACGCGCATATTTTCGCTTTCGGTAATGCGGCCGTTTTCATCGTGCTCGTCGCTGTCCGCGCAGACAAAACCTTTTCCGTAACCCGGCACGCCTCTGGGCGACACGCCGTCGGGCGCGTTTAAATAGCGCATATAATCCGCTGATGTTTCAACAATATGTTTTACCGGTATTTCCGGTCTATCAAATATTTTGCAGTTTGAAATTGAATCGACAAGATATTGGTCGCTCAATATAAAAACGGGAATTTGATATTTGTCGGCGATATCAAAAGCTTTTTGAGTCATCTCAAAACAATCTTTCGGAGTTCCCGGAGCAAAAATCGCCCTTGGAAATTCGCCGTGTCCGGAATATAACGCAAGCTCTAAATCAGCCTGTTCCGTTCTTGTCGGCAAACCTGTCGCGGGCCCCGGCCTTTGCGCAATATGTATAACGACAGGCGTTTCCGTCATTGCTGACAAACTTACGCCTTCGCACATCAGCGAAAATCCTCCGCCGGACGTTGAAACCATGCTTCTTGCGCCTGCAAAAGACGCGCCGACCGCCATATTTATCGCGGCAATTTCGTCTTCAGCCTGCTCGACGGCAATGCCAAACTCTTTCTGGTTTTTGGCCATAAACATAAATACGCTTGTTCCGGGCGTCATCGGATAAGAAGAAATAAAGTCGCAGCCTGCCGCAAGAGCGCCAAGCCCTATTGCGTCCGCGCCGCTTAAAAGAATTTTTCCTTCGGAGTTTGAATCGCGTTTTACTTCTATCCGCACTTCTTTTAAAATATTTTCAGCTATCTCATAGCCTTTTTTTCCGGCGGCTATATTTTTATTTATAGTATCTTCGCCTTTTTTTGCAAAACTTTCTCTTATTATTTTTTCAAGACTTGCGAAATCGGCTTTAAACATGCCCAATATAATGCCGCTGGCAATTATATTTGAAAAAATCGCGCCTCCGATCTCTTTCGCAGATTCCGACAAAGGTATGTCTATAAAAGGTTTGTCAATTTCGCCGATTATTTTTTTATCGGCAAGGATTACGGTGTTTTCCGTTATCCTGTGATAAAGATGTTTATACGCATCTTTATCCAAAGGAACAAAAATATCCATCCTGTCGCAATAACAGTCTATGGGTTTGCCCGAAACTCTAAGCTGCGTCGAATTGCTGCCGCCGCGGATGCGTGACATATACTCTTTTGAAGTGAACAGGTTAAACCCTGCAGTTTTGAATATCTTTGAAACTGCGTTTTCAACCGTTTGTATCCCTGCGCCTGCTTCGCCGCATAAAACTATACTTACGTCATCTTTAAACACTTTGGGCATATATAACATCTCCTTTAACGACAGAGTGGAGAGTGGAGAGTGAAGAGTGGAGATATTGTGTTTCGGCGGGGACAAAGTCCCTGCCGAAACCTATTTATATGTTTTGCCTTCGGCAAAACTCCTTATCTTCAC
>WRNH01000003.1 GCA_009776745.1 Endomicrobiia bacterium
TCTAAAAACCCAATTTTGTCATACCCGTGAAAACGGGTATCCATGCTGCTTTTAAATATGTCCGACGATAACGACAAAAATTGATTCCCGTTTTCACGGGAATGACACCACTTTAGATAGGTTTTGACCCAATTGCTTTTTTTCATCTCTCCGCTCTTTCTCTGGCCATATCGCGATCCATATCTTTTCTTTTGATGCTTTCTTTTTTGTCGTAAGATCTTTTGCCTTTTGCCAAACCCACAAGCATTTTTATTATGCCGCGCTGCGAAAGATAAACTTCAAGAGGAATCACGGTTAACCCTTTTTCTTTAACTTTGGCGTTCAGTTTATTAATTTCAGATTTATGCAATAACAGTTTTCTTTTTCTTTTTGCGTCATAATCCAAAACGTGCGAAGACATCCGCTCATACGGAGCTATAAACATATTATCGACGTATGCTTCTCCCGAAGAAAAACGCACAATAGCGTCAACAAGACTCACGTTTGAACGCCTTACGGATTTAACTTCAAAACCGGACAATACTATTCCCGCTTCCGCTTTCTCAAGTATTTCATAGTCGTGGAACGCTTTTCTGTTGGTAGTAAAAACTTTTTTTTCCATTTTTAAACTGCAAGAGGAAGATTAATAATAAATTTTGAACCTTTCCCTGAAGAGCTTTCGGCTTTGATCGCTCCTCCGTGCATTGCAACTATTTGTTTTGACACCGTAAGAGACATACCCAAGGCTTTTGCCTGCTTCGTGGAAAACATAGGATCAAAACACTGAGCGAGAGTATCATTGTCCATGCCGATACCCGTATCGGAAATTTCGACAAACGCTTCATTAGCGGATTTATACGCTTTAACGGACATAGTGCCGCCGTCGGGCATTGCCTCTTTGGCATTTTGTATTATACTCGACAAAACCTGCTTAATTCTTTCCGGATCCGCGTAAATATAAAGCTCCTGAATAGACGTATCAAAAGAATATTTATCCTCTTTGTATTTTTCGATTACTTCGTTTATAAGCGCTTTTAAATCGTTATTTCCTTTGTTCAGCTGTTTTACCCTTGTGGAATCAAGCAGTTCAACTATCATATTGTTCATGCGGTTTACTTCGCTGGAAAGCATTTTAAGCATTTTATTGGGAACTTCGCCTTCAATTTTAACCGAATTCGAAAAATAATAAGCTATATTTTTCATGCTGGAAAGAGGATTTTTCAAATCATGCGAAGCGACGGAAGCAAATTTGTTAAGAATTTTTATCTTCTCGTTTATGATCTCTTCTTTTGAAAAATTTCCTTCTTGTTTGCGCTGAAAATTTCCGCCGATATTTATGGCTTTAAACTGCGTTACGGGTTCATGTTTGACTTCCTGCGCGGGAACATACGGCGTCGGGTCAGGAGGAAGATCCCGTTTATAAGTTTTATACTTTTTATGCGAATGTCCGTACCCGTCATACTCGCCGGCATCGTCGGCCTGCTTATAAAAAACTAAAATCAAAAAAGATATAAAGCATACTCCGCTTGCCGAAAAACCTAAAATTTGATGAATAACTCCGGAATATACGGCAGCCAAAGCCGAAAGAACAGCCGCCGCAAAAAGAAATATTTTTACAATAGCCAAATTATCGTTCATTGACAACTCCTTTAAAAACAGCTAAAAATTAAGAATGTTTGTGTTTCGGATCAAAAAAGCGCGCGGGCTGAGAAGGAAAATATCTCAATTTTCATTCTTAATTGCCGTTTTTTACGCTTTCTCCATCTCCGCCAGAAGGTCATGAGCATCAAAGGGCTTATGAAGAACCGGAATATCATGCTTCTTCAGACTTTCGCTTATAGCGCTTTCAAAATCAAACACAAAAATAATTTTTGCTTTATCGTTTTTCTGTTTTACGTTTTTATAAAAACCTTCTATATCCGGAATTTCCACGGTATCGCATATTATATAACTGCTGTTTTCAATATCTTGGCCTGCAAAAAAAATTTCTGCCGAAGGGCAGTAAACAGCGTCATATCCTTTCGCAACCAGAGCAAGTTTCAGGTTGTTTGACCATATCGTCTCGCTGCTTATAAGAACGGCCTTTTTCTTGCCGGAATCTAAAAAAAACTCGGAAAGAGCGCCCTTGCTCAGAGGCAGCCTCAGACATTTTATATTTTTTATTTTCTCAAATTCTTTGCATTCCGCCGCCGTAACAACAACCACAGTCGACTTTTTCATCTTCTGCGCCGTTTCTTTTATTTTAGAAAAAGAATTCTGCTCAGGTTCCGCTGCAAAAATCAGTTCCGGCTCTCTTCTTATAATAAAATCATCGGACGATTCTAAACTGTCTTTTTCGACGGCTATAAAACCTGATGATTTTAAATTAGAAATCAAAAAATCTTTTGTTTCTCCGTCCTTGGAAATTACAAGACCCGTTTTCTTTGAGTTTATATCTTTTACGGCATTAAGAACATCTTCTATTTCAAACGGTTTGCTTATACACGCAAATGCGCCTTCTTTTATCGCTTCTTTTATCAAATCGTTCATTGCGTAAGCCGTCATCATCACTACTATGGTCCCGGGGCTTATTTCTTTAATTTTTTTAAACGCTTCGACTCCGTTCATTCCCGGCATTCTTATATCGAAGAACGCTATATCGAAAACGGTTTTCTTAACAAGTTCCAAAGCTTCAAGCCCGTCGCCTGCCGTCTGCACGGAATATCCCTCTATTTCAAGAATACTTGCAAGAGAAAATCTCAACCCCTCTTCATCGTCCGCAATTAAAATGCTTAAGTTTTTTTCCGAATTCATTTTTTACTCCATTGGAAGCGTTATTGTAAACTCAGTGCCTTTTCCTTCGACGCTGCTAACGGTAATGGCGCCGAAATGGGCATCCACAATTTCTTTTACTATCGAAAGACCGAGTCCTATTCCTTTAAGTTTTGTCGTATAAAGCGGATCAAAAATATGAGAAGCCGTTTCTTTGCTCATACCTATTCCCGAATCTGCTACTTTTATCTCGTAAGAAGCGCCTTTCCTGCTGCATGAAACGGTTATTGTGCCTTTGTCAGGCATCGCGTCTCGCGCGTTAGAAATAAGATTTATGATCACCTGGGTCATTTTGTCTGGATCAACAACCGCTTTAAAACGTTCCAGATCTTTTATGACTTCAACATTCGGAGTCAAGACAACGTTTGAAATTGCCTTATCTATAAACTCGTCTATCCACATTTCAAGTTTATTAAGTTTTTTCGCTCTGGAATAATCAAGAAGATCGGTAATGATTTTATTCGCCCTGGATACGTCCGAAGAAAGCATATCCAGCATTTTTTTCGCCTTTATATCTTCAAAAATACCCATTTTAGACAAATAATAAGATATATTTTTGAGGCTTGCCAAGGGGTTTCTGAGTTCATGAGCGACGGAAGCGGCAAGACGTCCGATAGTGGCAAACTTTTCAGACCTTAGCAGTTCCTGCTGGATGTTTTGCACTTTATCCAAAGTTTCTTCAAGCTCTTTACCGCGCTGTTCAAGCATTATTTTAAGTTTGATCAAATCCTGCTTCTCATTGTTAAGTTCGTCAACATAACTTTTCAAATCCTGGGCCATGGAGTTAAAAGATTCCGCCAGGTCGCTAAGCTCGTCGCTGGAAGTCAGAGGAACTCTGTAAGACAAATTTCCCGCGGCAATCTTTTTCGTCCCGAGAGCAAGTTCTTTGATAGGATTTAAAAGCACTCTTATAAGGAAAAAAGAAAGCAAAATGCTGGCAATAATAACTATTACCGTAAGCGCTATCGCGGACTTCGTTATTTTATCCACTTCTTTATTTATTCTTTCAAGCGACACGCCGACTCTTACAATACCGACAATTTCGCCGCTGTCATCGCCTTCTTTCATATAATCGTTCGCAAGCGACGCCCCGATATTAGCGCGGAGTATGTCATATGTGACCATGGGCATAAGAACTTCAAACACTTCTCCGATTTTTTTGGTTTTAAAGCTGTTTCTTTTCATCAATTTCTTATCATAAAGCAAAATATCGGAACTTGTCGGCTTGTTGTAAAATAAATAATCTTTAACTTCGAGATCTATTATCCCTGATTCCGCAAGAATCTCGCCGTTTCTGTCATATATTATTGAATATATAACATCTTCTTCGTATAATGCGTTTTCCGTGGAATTTTTAAGAATATCCGAAAACTGCGATGAAATGTTTAAATCATTGGAATTGGCAAGCCTTTTGGCTATATCCATCCCTTTTTTTTCCGTTGAACCTATTAACAAACTTCTCTGGGAATAAACAAAATAAGAAGTAAGAGTTATTGCCGTAAACACAATAACAAAAGCTATCATCAATATAAATTTAAATTTAAGGTTAAAACGAATTTTTGTTTTCATTTTTTCATCATAAAAAGCATTAGATAATAGTATTAAAAAACGATTAATTAATCAATCTTTTTTATTACTTAATTTAAGTAAATTACACGTAAATAATAACCTTTAAATGTTTTTTTGTAAACACTAAAAAATGCTTACACAATAAAAAAAGCCGGTCTTTGGACCGACTTTAAGATTTATAATAAGCCGACGATAGGGTTCTAACTCCAACGCCAAAATTTAATTTGGGCATACTTTGGGCATTCGTCGTGCTTGCACTTAATATTTTTATTATGTGCTTATGTATATTACATCAATACCTAAGTCGAACTTTTCCAGTTCTGAGCGCATTGCCTCTATTCGCTGGGTTACTTCTTCATTGGAATGTCCCATTGACAGTGATATTGCGCTTTGACGTGCGCCTTGCACTTTTAGCCTTGTGGCATAATAGTGACGCAATTCTTTAGCCCCAAAACCACTAAAATCATATCCTTTATGTTTCTCTTCTATTTCTTTCTTAAATTTTCGTACCATTGACGACAAAACTGATTCATTCATTTGCCGCCCGTCTTCATAAGAACATAAATAAGCGCCCTTATTTCGCTTCAAAACAGTTTTCAGATATTTATGTAGGTTTGCATCGAAGGGTAAAGTACGCTTAGATGTGGCATTTTTAGGCTTCCAATTACCATTGGCTTGAATGTGAATAACTCTTTTATCCATATCTATGTTTTCGACTGGCAAATTACATGCTTCCCCTGGGCGAAGACCCAGCGCCGCCATAAGATAAAACGCCGTTTTATATGGATGCTCTTTAAAGTTAATAATGACTCTGTAGGGTTTATGACGTATGGCAACGCTCCTTTTTTATGTATTTATCCAAAGCTACATATTGAAGCATATAAAAAACAGTTGAACGGAAAAACTTCCCCTAAACTACACGACTATTATGACGATTTCATAAACTTTACGAAAAAACATGAACATTTCGAAATCGACGAAGAAATGCCTTCTGGCAACTACAGTGGGATAATAATAACGGGTTTTGGGGAAGATGAAATTTATCCTTCTTTAATAAATCTTAGATTACACGACGACTCAGTCAGCAACTTGATTTATGAGAAAGTCGAAGAAGCAAGAATTGCAGTAGGAAACTTTGAAGTTAAGATCATTACTAATGCCCAAAACGATGTTTTTTCGACCTTATTCGATGGGGTTTCTCCTGCTTTGTTTAAGTCATTTTTAGAGCAAATTAATACTGCTCTCCTTATCTTAATCAAGCAGGTACAGAGTTATTGCCAAAAATGAAAAAAGAATTAGCCGATTCAATGAAATTTCAAACAGGATTTCATATGGCCTCTTGGCTTGAAATAGCAGAAAAAATAGAAATATATGATCTTGCCGTAATGGCGGAAGCGTTAGAGACTACAATGGCGTTTAATAAGCAAATTTCGGGGCTTCCGAGGGATCTATCAATGTCGCGGTAATTACGAAAGGCAGCGGCTTTAATTGGGCAAAAAGAGCGAACTGCTTTAACGCTGATAAATAAAATAACTCTCATTTAAAACCCGGCAAATAAACCTTCCGCTCGCCGAGTTGGAGATTCTTACTGCTAATTATAGTCCGCGATTGCCGCGAAAATTATGCGGCGTACAACATCGCTCTTGTTCCTGTTATTCTTGCTTGTTGTTTCTTAGCCTCGTCTTTGGCATTTGTTTTAAAAGCAACTACAGGTATGAACGAACTATCTACTATAACCGCTATCGCCTGTTTAATCTGGTCAAGTTTCGCTTTCTTCATTTCCTCGGTAGCGTTTTCAGGTAGATCTTCCAGCGCTTCCGCTATTATTGCGCCTAATGTTTTGTCCAAGCTGACGTTAAGAGTCATTATGTCCAGATAATCGGCTAAATTAAAGGTTTTATCAAGCTGCTGAGCTTTCTTCATCAATGTTACAAGAGTTCTTTGCATTCCGGGGTCTTTTTCTATTTGCAGCGTTTGTCCGTCTTTTCTGCTGCGTTCTATCGCGTTCAAAAGTTGAATCTTTGCTATGATAGTTTCTTCATACGCAGTCTTTGCATCCCCGGTCAATTGTCCGCGCATTGTTTGCGCTTCAAGAAGTCTTTCCATTTTGCTTCTTGCCGCGTCTGCCGTTAAATCTCCGTCAATTCTTAACGCTTCCGTCCATTCCAATTGCTGAGCTATATTTATGGCATCTTGCTCGGTTATTTCTTTCAAGTTAAATGTTTTTCCAAGCCAGCCGATTGCGACGGTCAATATGTTATTATTCCCTAAAATGTTTCTGGCTTTAACAATCTCTTCTTTTAATAGGTCTATGCCTATTATGTTGTATCCTTGGAAGTTATCGCTTAATATTTGGTCAAGAGATTTCTTATTTAAGTCCTCTTTCGTCAAAAGCGATCTTGCGTTCAATTGTGCGCCGGAGTTTAAATCTATCAAACTGCCGTTCATTAAAACGCCGCTGATACGCATATATATATACCCTGCTTTCTTTGCTGTAAAATCTTTATTGCTCATATTCTTAACGTCTAAAAACACTTCTACGCCAAGCTGGCTTAACTCTTTTACTTTGTCTTCTGTCAGGGCTTTCAGTTGCTCATCGTTCAACATAACTTTTACCTGCTGCTCGCCCTTCTGTTTTGCAAGAGCATCTATAACAGCTTTAGCTGTCTTGTTATCCAAACCAAGGTGCGCGATGTTAAGAATGTTCTTGTCTCCCTGAGCGTTACGCCATTTTCTTTGTATCTCTGAAAGCGCAGCTTTAAAGTTTTCAAGATTTCCTTTTTGTATCTGTTCTTCTATCAAACCGATTCCCACTTTTATGTCATTACCCTCAAAACTTATGCTTGTCGGGTTCTCTGTATCGGCAACAATGAAACTTGATATTCCGTTCAAAACTCTGCTGCCTTGCAAATATTTATTTATTTCGCCGTGAGAAAGGCCGTTTGCCGAAAACACCCTGATATTCTTATTTGCCTGTTCTATTTCTCTGATATGAGCGCCGTCTTTTTTCATATTGGTAGATTTATCGCCAATTTTATCATTGACAATAAAAATGGTACCGGCGATAGAACCGTATTTCTCAATGTCGCTTTCTAACTTTTCGCTTGTCGTATATATAACATACGCAGCATCAGCAGTTTTACCGGACATTGAGGTAATGAATCCTAACAAAGAATTTATCATTGAACGAAATGTGGAAACTATTATGTTATCGTTGATTAGTTCTGCTGCTGTAGTTGCAGCAGGTACATTTACTTGTGATGCTACAGCAGTATCTGCTAGTATATAGTTTACAGGGAGTCCATTATCTTCCTGTACCATATAATATTGGAATTTACCATTTCCCATATCTTCTATGACGATGTATGCGTCAACTCCAGCTTTTTTTGTCTGAGTATCTCCCAAAGGGGAGTGAATTATTAATTCAGTGTCAACAGGATAGCCAAGCTCAGACGTTTTTATCATTCTTGTAGTTACGCTGGCCTGCGGCAATATGCCTTGTATTTTTCCTTCTTGTATCAACTGCCTTATTATATCCGAATTTTCATCTTTAGATAAAACTATGGCAAATCTTTCACTACTTGTAACTCTGTCTGTTATTGACGCAGAGTCTGTCAGTCTTTTGTCATTTTGATATTTTGTTTTTAATGCCTTTTCAGTAGGAATATAAGTTTCTATTCTATTTCCATAAGGTTGAGCTGCAATAACGCCACCGACTATAAAATCTTTGGCAGAATATTCCGTATTATCAGCAAGACCTAAGCGTTCTGCTACAAAAGCCGGGATACCCGCTTTTGCAAATGCCTCTTTTATAGTAAGCCCGTTATTTAAGTCATTAACCATACTTTGCGTAATAGGAAAAGAAAGAATAGCTTCTTTGTCATATTCCTGACTGTCGGAAATTTTGCCGGATTTATCGGTAATTTTTGCAATTCTTGCACCGAGTTCTTCTTGGCTTTGTATTCTTGAGGATAATTCATCCGTTTCTACAACACTCATATCTGTCATCAATTTTTCAATTAAAGAGACTCTCTTCTGAAAAGTTCTTAAAGCTTCTTCTCTTGAAGCATCTGAAATAAATGCCGACATAATTCCCTGCCTTGCGACCTTTTTAACGCTATTCCAATTCATAAACGAATCATGTCCTGTAATTAAAAACATTAAGTATTCCATAGTAATATCACTGGCGCAAATAGCATTATTATCCGTGCATATAGTAACAGGAACGCCCCCGTCTATAAAATTCTTTATGGGATGCAGTCCCAGCCCTTCAGTGTTTATGGGTATTGACAGTATATTACAAACCCCGCAGATTTCAACTGTAGTTCCGGTTTCTCTTAACGCCTTTATAGCGTCCGGATTTTCTATTGCTCTTACAGCATGTCCTATTCTATTTACTCCTAAATCTATTGCTTCTTGTATTGAAAGATTTCCTTCTCTTCCGGAATCTTCAACATATTTCCCGTTAAGTATGTCTCCGTCAAATTTTGGAGTTTCGCCGGAATGTATCGTCATCCCTATTTTAGGAGTTTTCAATTTGCCCTTATTTACTTTATCGTTATACTCTCTTATTTTGCCATAAATACCTGAAAAAGCTTTTGGCGGATGACCGGCATCTTCCGGTCCGGCTATATCAAAACCAAAAGATATATCATTGTACAATCCAGATTCGGCCAGTTGAATTGCTAAATCAACTTGTTCTTCAGCTGCACTTATGCTCTTATCCCAATCTTTTCCTCTGTATCCCAAAAAGACAAAACTTACAATCGGGGATTCTATTCTTTGTGATCTCAATTGTTCTTTTGCTTCTCGTATTGCGTTTAAAATAACTTCTGCGCCTTCTTCCTTAGATAATGGAGTGTCATCGTTGCTCCTAAGACTATCTACCGCACATCTTATTTCAACAATAGTTTGCCCCTGTTTTGCAGCATCGGATATAATGCCGTTTATAACTTCTTTATAATCGTCAGCCGTTCTAATTACATAGCCAATAGTGCCATACGCTTTATTGAAATCATCTAAATTAGAAAATCCCTGCTCTGCCATACTATAAGCCGCTTCTAAATTTCTGATTTGTTCGGCAGTAAAATTTTTCTTACGGGCTAAAGCCATTACCACTTCTTTAGAGGCAGAACCTTTTAAATGTTGATGAGCATTTGTTTTTGGCAATAATTTAGCCATTATTGCTGTTTTTATCATATCTCTTTGAATTTGAGTTAATTTTTCATCTCTGTTAATTTCTTTCAACATTTGCCTTGACATTTCCAAAGCTTTTTGAAAATTAGACACGTCTAATCTGCTCAAATATTTTGATTCAAGTTCTCTGACAATTTTATTTGCCAATGCATATTCTTCTTGCAAAGTTAATATGCCTTGTGGTTGACCGGCATCACTATCCAATAGCAAATCATACAATTTTTGTCCTCTATTCAAATTATACATATACTCAATCAAACCGACATATTCTATTGCTAATTCTTCAGCTGATAATCCGGTTGCTTTTTTCTCAAATTCAGTCAATTTTTCAAATAATTGTCCGGAAGCCGGATTTAAAGGATCTGCAGTATATTTGCCTAAAAGATTTTTTATTGGCATTTTATACAAACTGTTTTCTCTTTCATTAACACTTATAATATCTCCAGCTTCTATTTCCACTAATCCTTCGTTTGTTTGTATCATGGAACCGATTGGCAGTAAACAAACTTGTCCAGAACCTCTTTTTGTAGCATCTATCATTTGTCCTGCTTCCAACTTATAAGGATTAACATACTCAATAACATCTTTCGTATACTTTTCTGTGTCAACGTAAATACTTCCGAATTCATCTTTTGAGCAAAAACCTATATCTTTTTTATCAATATCATATATGAGAATAATATCATCTTTTGATATCGCTTTCGGGAACCATTCTCTATTTGGGCAATACCACATTCCATTTTCCTGCACTAACCCCAACTTTAACAAACTGTCGGGGTCGTTAAAATTTGGAACAACTGCTTTAACCTGATTCGGTTTACTTATTATTCCAATTTTTGCCAATTGGACTATCGGAGACATAGCTGTAATAGCTTCGGCTTGTTGAATTCCGCGAACATCCCCTTTAATAAAAGCCTTATCAGTATTTTCTTTATTCCATAACGCATGTGGGGCAATACTTGCTTTAGCAAGAACTTTTATGACTGTGCTATTATTAGTTGCTTTTAATGTTTCTCCTATTATGTAAGCTAATCCTTTTCGATATTCAGCTTCTGAACCTTCATAACCTTTATGACCAGATAAGAATTTGCCAATAATGGAAGCAGCGGAAAAATCGCCGTTTAAAATTTGCTTCAATGTGATTGTTCCGACGGCTACCGCTTGCGCTATTTCCGCTATAATTCCTTTTTCTTTCTTAGGAGCAAGAATTTCTTTTATTATGCGATCTTTTGTTACGGCTTCTTTGTATTCGCTGGATACTCTATCATTATCCATAACTTCTTTTGCTATTTGTTTTCCTGCTTCAGAACTACGCGCCTTCGCCAAAGCTTTTTTTCCTGCAGGATTAGTTTTATAATATTCCATTGTGGAATCTGAAGTTAATGATGTCTCGCTAGTAAGTTTCATATTCAAAACTTCAGCAGCTGCGTTTATCTGGTCGAAATCTTTCTTTAGCTCTTCAGCGATTAACATAGCCGCTGGTCTAAAAGTATCTCTTGTTATTCTGTTTAATGCTCTGAACGGCTGTCCTGCCTTCCAAGTGGCATTGGCAAATCTTGCTATAACAAGCATATCTGTTTCTGAAATAGAACCGTCAATTATGCTTTGTAAAATTTCGTTAAAAGTTTTATTTTGCGTTTCAGCAAGATAACCGATACCGCTCTCAACAGCATATAGACCTGCCAAATTCATTGCTATTTCCTGCTGATTTTGCGTCATGCCTGATTTTGTGTAAGTGTCTTCGTTCGTTATAAACGCCGGCGGAGTTTTTCCCTGACCCCTGTGATAAGCACCCTCTAACCATTCTGCCATTTCACGCGCAAACTGTTCGCTTTGCAGAAGTCCTTTAACTACTGCTAATTGTTCCTCATTAGTAGTAGCCATTCTTAAACTTTCTATGCTTAAAAGTTTTTCGGTTACGGCGTATACTTGGTCAAAATCTTTTTTAAGCTCATCATTTGAAAGCATGGCGGCAGGTATGAAATTCTTTTTTGTTATTCGTTCACGTCCTACTACCTTGCTTTTGTCTTTTTCATCTCTGTCTACTCTAAAAGGCTGACTTGCTTTCCAAGTAGCATTGGCAAAGCGGTTTATTAAAAGCATATCTTCTTCCGGCAATGTTCTGTTTTGAATTTGAATCAAAATGTCTAAAAAAGTTTTGCCTGTACGCTCGGCAATCAAACCTATTGCACTTTCAACAGCGTAAAAGCCAGCTAGGTTCATAGCTATTTTTTCGTCAGCTATTGAGAAAAGATTTCTTCCGTCTTTCCCATCTAACTCTTTATCGTTTACATCACCTACTTTAACAACAGGATTTTCGGGATAACCATTCTTTTTGTTGTAGTCATTACCTATAAAAGCCGCGGCTGTTTCTGCAAATTCAATGTCTTGTAAAGCATCTTTTACTTTTTCCAAAGTTTCTTTTTCGCTTTGGCTCAATATCACCGGGGCAGTCCATTCCATTTTATCGGCAAGATTTGAATCCGATTCTTTTTCAATATAATAATAATCGGTTTGTCTTATATTGCCCGTATTTTTTTGTAATTCTGCAAGCGAGACTATCCCCATCGTTTTAAGTCCCATCGCTTCGGCTACATTAATAACATTAACAGAATTGCCGGAATTTACTGCTCCGCAAACGATCAATATATTTTCCTTGCCAAACGATTTGCACATTTCTTCCAGATAATTCTTTATGTCGCCTTCCGACCCGGAAAAAGCCGTAAAATCTATGATGCTTTTAAACGTTTTGCCGTTAAAGTCTCCTTTTGCCAATTGTTCTGCTGTGATTTCGCCGCGCATTGTAAAAATTTTATCAGACCACGAATATGTTCTTCCTTTGGCGCGCGCGGCAACAATCTTTTCATTTAACAACGCGCCGGCTTCCATAGAACCAATTGAAAAATCAGGAAATAACCCGTACAACAAATTTATTGCGGCTTCCTTAATTTGCACCATGTCTTTGTCTTGTTCTCTTTCGGGCAGAGAATCCCAAACTCTAAAATTTTTATTACCGTCTATTCTTCCAAACCAGTCATATTTTCCGTTTTTATCCTCTTTTTTCACTCTAAAGGGCTGAGCTATTTTCCATGTGGCGTTTGCAAATCTCATTAGCAGCTGTTTTTCTTGATCCGTTATATTTCCTATGGCGATATCTCTAAGAATTTTTTCTAAATTTTGACCTTTCCTTGACGTAACTCTTAAATATCCGATTGCCGTTTCAAGCGCATAAAAACCCGCCAGATTCGTGGCGATTCCGGAATCCTTGTTAGTTAAGCCGGCAGAATCGTCCGCAGCGGCTTCGTTGTACATAGCGTAATCTGTTCCTTCACTTCTGTTGTACGCGTCGTTGGCATAAATAGCGGCCTTTTCTAAAAACTCTTTATCCTGATACAAAGAATTTATTGCTTCTGTCTGTTTTTCAGGCGCAATATCTTTCAATTTTTCAAAAAACATTTCGGCAGCCGCTTTAATCTGAACCATATCTTTATTTTGTTCCGCCACAGGCAGAGCGTCCCAAGCTATAAATACATCGCTTGCTAAAATTCTGCTTCCAAAGCCTTTGCCGGGTTTTGCTCTGAAAGGCTGCGCTGTTTTCCAAGTGGCATTTGCAAATCTCATTAACAATTGTTTTTCCCGAACGGTAATTTTACCCTTGATTATGGCGTTTAAAATATCGCTTATGCTTTGCGCTCTTCTTTTGCCCGACGCAGCACGCAAATAGTTGACTGCCGCTTCAAGAGCAAACACGCCTGCCAAATTTGTAGCTATTCCGGAATCTTTAACTGTTAAAGGAGAACTATTCTCGTTGTTATTCATATCGTAAATTTCAACTTTCTCATCCATAGGATCTTCTGAATTAGCTAATACATCCGCGTTGTAAGCGTCATTTTCATTCTTCGCCAGCTTTTCGCTAAATTCAATATCTTTTAAAACAGAATTTATTTTGAAAGTATCTTTTCCGCCTATACGTAAAATTTCTTCATTTAACAGCATCCTTTGTATCGACTCGAGGTAATGCGTCCAACTTGAAGCGGGGATGTCAAACAATGAGGCTTCCGATAAGCCGTTTTCTTCGGCAAAAGCAATTGCGCCATCTTCTCTTAACGGAGCATTGGCGAACAGTTCACCCACAATACTTAAAGCCTTTACCCTTTTATTTGTACTTCTAAAAGTCTTTATTATATTTTCAAGCACTTTGAGCGCGTCAGAATAATCTTTAATTTCTGCGCCGTTTTTTTGCGGTTCTAAATTTACCCGCTTTAAAACACCGTCTATTTTTATTTCGCCGTCCTTTATTTCCACTTTAATGTTTTTTGCTTTTAAGGCTAAATTTTTTATTTGTTCTTCGGTTAATCCGGCATTTACTGCCGCTTGAAACATTTTTGCAATCTGGTTTGCGGTAGGAGTACAAGAAGTCAAAATAGCGGCAAGCGCCTCTGCCGGAAATTTTGCTTGTTCTTTTACTATTTCCATATATTTTTCTTGCGCTTTTTTGATGTCTGATGTTACGTTAGGCGTTATGACTATTGACGATATGTTTTTATCCGCAAATAACTTTTTTAAACCTTCGCTGTGGTATCCGCCGGTTATTACTATTTTTATGCTATCTGCATTTTTGAGTATCAAAGAAACATCGTTTTTAACGGCAGACGGCAACCCCTCGCCCTTGCCCTCTCCCTCAAGGGGCGAGGGTATCGACAAATTTGACAGGAAGACGTTGTTTCTGTCGGTGTTTACGTCGTAGTATTCGGTTATTTCGGCTAAATCGCTTTCTACTTCTTTTAAGGCATTGTATGCCGCATATTTGCCGAATATTTCTTTAAACTGCTCTATGTTTGCTTTAACGTAAGTCCAATCGTCCTGCATCAGTGACGCCATTAAATAATCTCTGAAATATTTATTAAAGTCCGTTATAAACGCTATTTCGGCTTCCGTATTGTCATAAGATAACGCAAACTTTATTTTTTCAGTCAACTCTCTTTGTTCCGTTATCAATTCCACCGGGTTTAACGCTTTTACCAACTCGTTTATCTTTACGAGTTTGCTTAATTCGCGGTATTTTGGATAGTTTTCCGGATATGCCTTAAAGTATTCCGCTATAAAATGCGTCATCTTCTCGGTATCAGAAAAGTTGTTTGTTTCATCAACTAATTGTTTGTATTGGCTGTAAGGCAACACGCTTTTTAACGTGTTCACAAAAGTTTGTATTTCGCTTGTTAATCTTTTGTAATCCGTTCTGTCCGACGCATGCGACATACTAAGATAGAACTGAATATTCGGATAATCGTTTAAATCTATTCTTGTTATTGAATTATATTTTTCAGGGCTTGCGCTTATCTTTTCAACATACTTTTCTAACAATTTATACAATCTACCATCTGTCATTTTATTGCTATTGTATTGCTCAAGCGTCTTATTGAAGCGGACACTTCTATAGTTTGTATAAAGCTTATTTAAAATCGCTATTTCTTTGTCTATTTTATTTAATACTCTTTCGTATCTTTCTTTATTGGCTTCGAGGTCCGCAAGTCTCTTTATGTTGGCCTGATGTATTCTTTTGTTTTCAAGACCTTTTACAGGATAGGGATCCTTAACCGTCATCGCATAATATTCGCTTGCCGTTAAATCGCCGTCGCTTAACAATTGTTCTATTACTGTCTTTTTGAATTCTTGATCTTGTATCGTATTTATCCAGCTTACGTCTATGTTACCGAATCCGCCTTCCGTATATACGCCTGAAAGGTTATAGTTTTGGGCTATCAAATCTATAATCTTATAAATATTCCTTTGCGTGTCCGCGTGGGAATGCAAGTCCTGTATATTTACTATTACCGTAGGGCTTTGCTTATCGTTAATTGTCGTTATTTTACCCAGCGACATTGGCAATACGTTTGACGCTTTATACGCGTCATAAACATTCGCCATAGCAACAGGCGGAGCATTAAGTATTGCAGCCATTCCGTTGGGAACAAATGCAGTTAAGCTAAACACGCTTGCCACAAAGACCGCAACATGCTTCTTCCAAGATTTTCGGATACTTCTTAAGATTGTTTTCATAAGGGTTCCTCTTTTCGATGCCGTCATTGCGAGAGCCAAAGGCTCGTGGCAATCCAGCGTCTTTTTTTATTATTGACGTTTAAGAGACGACTAATGGAAAAAGAAAAAAACGCAGCTTGGAAACTGTAAAAATGTTTCCAAACTGCGTTTTTAAATTTTTTATGTAAGTATATGGGTAATGGTTTAGTCTGTCTGTCGCGAACATCAGCCATTCTTTTCTAAACAGAATTGCAAGATACGTCAACAAAAAGAATACTATCAAAGTAGAAACAGAATTATTCATTGATTTCGCAATTCCAAGCGGAACATACGATGAAAAACTCGGACTCCCGATTAAAACAGTTGGAAGTGACGAATTCCTTGTTAAGTTTTTTTGATATGAGCTGCTGTTAGCATTTATAATCGCAAAATTACTTTTATTATTGGAAGGCTCTTGCCTGTTCTGTTTTTCTTGTTTAGCGGTTTCTTTTTTATCAGCGACTATCTTGTTTGATATGCTTTCGCAAAAGTTAAGAGGATTATAAGTGTAAAATCCTGCGGTTACTGCGGCTTTAAACGGAGTATCCAGCCCAATGACAGAATTTAACATTGTTCCGGACGAGAACAAGTTAAACATTAGGCTTGTTAAAATCAGCATTGAGATGATTTTGACCTTGATCGTTTCTGTCATTTCTCTCGCCTTATTTTTGCCTCACTATGTTAAGAGCATAGTACGACTTTCATCTTTTCTCAAGAGTTTTAGGACATCTTATCTTATAATATAACAATATTATACCTTATATAAGTGAACTTATTCGCAACTTATTGTGAAAAATTTGCGATATTTTTTCACGCTAAAAGATTGCCATTCTTTAAGCCATCCCAGCGCCAACGACACTAATGCCGGAGTTCATTACATTATGGCTGAATAAAATCATTGGTTTTAGTATGAAAAATCAATAGAAAGACAGGAACTCCTAAGTCCTGCGCCTCAATTAAGCGGCGCAGGACATGTAGCGGTATCAACTAACGGAATGGGTAAACGTCATCATCTCCCCATTGCTCGCGACCGTATCCGCGAGGAAAATAATTGTACAAGATTTTTAACAAATCCATACAAATGGCTGCTAATCATCGCACCCTGTCGCTGGTTATTTTGAACTTCAGCTTCATAATACACATCTCCTTTGGCATAGTTGCCCAACATGTGTTACTTGCTAACTTTTGCTACTTTTTTGACAACTTTTGTAACTTCAGCCGCAATGGTAACAAGCGCGACAGCAATCTTGGCAACTGCCTTTTCTTCTCCTTGTGAAAGGTATTTGTTAAGCACTGTCGGTTCAATATAATGCCCATAGCTTGCGAGAAGCTGCGCCGTTTCCTTGTTGTCCCAAAACGATAAAACGATTTCTGCGGCGGGGGTGTAATCACCGGTATAACTGCACTCGTGATTGGCTGCCTCGTACGCAAAGACTTCGGCAGGGGTACACCATTTGGCGATGATGTCAAAAAGCCTTGTGTAAAACTTGTTCCGTTTGGCAAAGGCTTCAGACGAACCGAATCCGCCCAAGTTGTCTTTCCTTAACTGAGAGATGTCGTGTAGCCATTGGCCAGCATACCTTCATTAAATTGTTTGTCACTGAAGGCGTAGAAGATACCTGCAAAGTCAGGTTGTAACCGGACAAGCCGTTGGTAATGTTTCATTGGCTCCGCCCCTTTAGATTGTTTTCAAATAACCCCTCAACCAGCTGAAGATTCTCGGGTTAAACACCCTTCTCCACAAGCGATGAAAAGGGTCCCAAAGAAAGCCCAATTTAAGAAGAGTTGACCTAACTTCAGGCTTCGGTTTTTCTACGAAAATCACGCGCATACGCTTGGTTTTTGGGTCATCTACAAGGCCTTATGCCTTTCTTGATTTCCACTTCTTTTGTGACATCTGCGGCGGCTGGCTTGCGGCTCTTGAATGGCCTATCCATACGTCCTTTTGGGGCAGATACTTTCTGCTGATTCTGATGCTTTGTTGATGCTTCACTTGTTGTCTGTCTCATGTATTTTTCTCCTTTATTTTTCCGGCATGGCATTGCCGGCAGTTAAGATGCTGTATAGTTAAGTATTTTCTTAAAAACGAGCTGATGGCGTCGCATGGACAAGTGGAATTCGTTATTTTAGATGAACAAATGTTTTCTTTCGTTGTATATACCTCCGTAGATGCCGCAACTGTGACCGTGAACGGGGTGGTGCAGAGTGGGGTGAGCGGGCAAACTTCCAAAAATCCGGCTATCTTGGAAAGAATGGCATTTACAGATAGCACGTTTTGAGGTAGAAACCGCTTCTTAATACGATTGGAATTGGTAGTAGTCCTCCGTTTGCGTCTGTTATTCCTTTGGTTTCGCTTAAGAACCTCTCTATTTCATCAAACATATTGCCAGCGTTATCCCCGTTGCCGTAGTATTCGTTGATGTAATAAAGCAAGCAGTCGTAAAGGTCGTTACGGAGGTCATGCTTCCAGATTGCCGCAATTTCTTTGTTAAACCGTAATAGCTCTTGGGCTGATATTTCTATGTCATTAGCCGCATGGTTTCCGCTATGGTTAGCAACCAAGTAATTGAAAATGGATACATCACCCTCGCGCTCAATAACGCTCATAATCCGCTCTTTGTGTACCTCTATCGGTGTTCCGGCTTTCCTTATGAAAATGATTACTGCATCTTTATTTTCATGGATCGCGCCAATGAAAACAATCTTATTGATTAGCCTTTTAGTTGACATCGTTTTCTCCTTGCTCCCGGTATTACCTTTTGGTACAGTTTGGCGGCGGTTTTGCATAACCAATTTCGGATTCCGCCACTGCGCTTAGCGTGGTTCTTTTGCTCGTTCCTTTCCTTGTGCGGCAAGCAGCCTAACACATACATCATATACCTTTCCAACATTTGCATAAAGTTATTTCTCTCCCTTCAGTATTTAATATTGTCAAAGGCTTCTTTGATTTGGTTATCTGTAAGTTCCGGGTTGTTGTCTTTTATTTCTTGTGCCATGTGCTTGCCGGTCAAGATAGTCCCAACATGGATCTATCTCTTCACATGCAATATCGCAAACCCTGTATCCATACACCTCACCAATATCGGCTTGCTTGAACAAGGCGATAAAACCTTTAACAACTGCCTTCGCTGATGCTTCGGTTTCGTCTTTACCTTTTATGCAGATATATCCTGCGCAGCCCGAATCGAACCGACACTGCATACCTCTACCTGCAAACGATAACGCGATGCCTCCGTGTATATAGGTGTCTATGGCAAACATAAAGTATCCGTCTTTTTTGAGAACTTCAAGCTCTTCCATGCACTTGTCTTTTGAATCGGGTAGCGGCTGCTCAAGTCTTTTAACCATTGTGTAGCATTTTAGGAAGTTAAATATTTTAACATCGCCTTCAACTTGCTCAAAAACCTCTGCGAGCGCACCCGGCCAGTAAAAGCAGTTGTCGTGAAATATTTTCACGCTATACCGTTGCGGAAAGGTTTCTTTCACATACATCTTTACTTGTTTCGTGAACGCCCGAATATTGCGGGATTATCGTTTTAAGTGTTCCGTATTCGTTTATGAACCGTAACGGGCAAGATTTACGCCAGATACTTGGCAACGCGTCCATTCTTATCAAGTCGTTGCAGTCTATCGTTTCAAGTTCTTTTTTATCTTTTACAAGATAAAATTTATGGCAACCGTCATAAATGAAGTTGCCATATTTCTTGCCGTCTATACGGAATACTTTAACTTTCTTGTTTTTCATTTTGCTACGCCTCCTGCCGTTAGTTTTATATCAAACATCTTAAATGTTGCCGCATCTGATTCTGTCCGGCAGGGATCGTGCATTGGCATGATAATCCCAATAAAGTTCTTAAATGCCGAATTGATTTCAAATAGTTGGCGTTTGACACCTTCTTTAAAATATTTCGTTGTATAAAATGTCAGTGAACCAACTTCTTTGTCTTGTCCGAATAAAAACTTTTTGATTAACGGATTGGATAGAATTGTCGTTGACTGTTCTTTAAATGCTGCTGATAAAAAAACCTGTTTCATATCCGGATATACGCCACTGAAGTCATAAGTTTTTTTGACGTCATGATAATCAATTTCGTCTGTTTCTTCATTGACCGATATACTGTTAAACGGCTCCTGACTTTGCCCCAAACGGTCAAAAACGCATAAAATCACTCATAAAAGAGTTTTGAATGGGGAGCTAAAAACAAATATTTGCGTCCAAAATGTGTTAAAAAACGACTTCTATATACTTTTTAAACTTTTACTTGTCGTCGGAGTGTGTTTAAAACAAAGCGAAATCAAACTAAAAATATATGTAAAAGCTCTCAATTTAATGTTTTATACTGGTTTAACAATAGACTTAAATTTCTTTTATCGTCGCTGATGTGTAGCAATCAAAATATTTTATCATCGGGGAGCTAAAAGGACAAAGTCAGGAGAATAACTCTCTGCATCGGAGATAAAATGTGTTTTTTGTAAGATTGTTACATAGTAAGGACTAATGCGTGGGTATTGTCAAGGTGTTAAACTGAACGTAGATGACTTTTAACACCATATTTGACTTGTGGGGGCTGAATTGAGTACTAACTAAAGTGAAAAAACGCACCAAAGAGGCTTCCGGATAGGTTATACTGCCCTACTATCAGTCCCATAGCCTAAACCACAGGACTTTATGCGCAAAAACCTGCTTAACTCTCCCTATGATTTGGGTATACTCTAATCTTCAAAATCTGTCTAAATCTTTGAAATCGCAAAAACCACAACCCTGTTTTGTCATCGTAAAATATAAAAACTCCCGTTTTTTAGACGTGAGTTTGGTTTATATATGATAAGCCGACGATAGGGTTTGAACCTACGACCTGCGGTTTACAAAACCGCTGCTCTACCAGCTGAGCTACGTCGGCATGACGGACATAATATAAAATATCGTGCTAAAAGTCAAATCGGAACGGCGGCGGCTCGGAAGTTAGGCAGCTTGGCAGCTCGGCAAAGACAAGGTCGTTGCCGAACTGCTGAATTTTTGTTTTGAAAAACTTATAAGGATTTTATATGAAAACGAAAATATCGCCGAAAACTTAAATAATTTTAGATCAAATAAACTTTTTTTAAATAAAAAATATTTTTATTTTAACTGTTGCCATATATACAAATAAGAAATTATCTGAAAAATCATATTAAAATCAATTTTAGTTTGTGTGATATAAATTTTTTATATTGGTCTAAAAAACTAAATGAATACTTCAAACCAAATGTGATGTTTTAGCTGTCTAAAAATTCGGTAAATTTAAATGACCCTCCGCACAGCTTGCCGTGCGCGGGGCCTGTGCTGTGCGCAGTCGCAGTACGCAGGATGGCGGCTAAACGGTTCCCTGCGGAAAGTCCGCGGGGTATATTTCAAAAATTTAATAAGTGTTTTTTTGACAAGCTTTTAATTTTATCCGCTTCTAGCTGGCTTTTACCGCTTTCACCATGTGCGTAAACAAAAGGATTGCAGGGTTTTCAGATATGAAATCTATTGACTGTCAGCTTATTCTTCCGTTACAATTTTCCCTTGACACTATTATTTTTTAATGGTAACATTTTTAGTACGCTATGTCTATCTTTTCAAGATTTAAAAAAGAAGTTAAAAGAAAAATAACAATTATGCTTATTCCGCACGGTAAAATAAAACCGATCAAATTAAGCATATCATTGTTGTTTTTCTGCGTTCTTATGGTTTCTTGGACATCAATGACCGTATGGACAGGATACATGGCAAGCCAGCACATTGATTATTTAAAGACAAAAGCCGATAATAAAATTATGCAGATAAGGCTTTTGTTTTTTGCAAACCAGCTTGAAAAAACAAAAAATATGATAGAAAAAGTTCAGATCAATGACGATAGGATACGTCATCTGCTTTCTTTAAATTCAAAAAAATCAATCATTGAAGAAGACATACATCCGGATCTAGGCGAAGGCGGGCCTTCTGTAACGCAGGCAAACGCCCTTTCGGTAATAATTTCAGGAAACATGAATAAAATAGATTCAAAATTTATTTCGGAACAAACCTACAAAATTAATGAATACTCTAAGTATATACAAACCAGCCATAACGAAATAATGTCGCACATAGAGCAGCAAAAATCGCTGTTTATGGCAACCCCGAGAGGCTGGCCGTGTGAAGGGAGAATTTCATCGCCTTACGGTTTCAGATACCATCCGTTCTTCCAAAGTAAAGATTTTCACTCGGGGCTTGATATAGCAAATGAAAAAAATACTCCCATAAAAGCAACTGCCAGCGGAAAAGTCATTTTTTCAGGATGGCAGTCCGGATACGGTTATATAGTAGTTCTGGATCACGGATACAATTATAGAACGGCTTACGCGCATCTTGCTAAAACTCTGGTTAAATCCGGAGCGTACGTACAAAGAGGCGATATTATCGCAAAAATGGGCAGCACGGGCTCGGCTACCGGCACTCACGTTCACTATGAAGTGCATTATAAAGGTAAAACAGTAAATCCTGTTTCGTATTTAACGGATTATTTTTATACGGAATCAGAAAGGAATAGATATGACCAAAAAAAATTCAAAAAGTTTGCTTGACAGCGTAGAGACTCTTATCGGCACAAATGCAATGGTAGAAGGGGATATCAAAACCGACCGCACGGTCAGAATTGACGGAAAAATCAAAGGCAATATTGAAACGACTGCCGGGGTATTAATAGGCGCGGACGCCGTAATAGAAGGCAATATCAAAGCGGAAATAGTAATGATCGGAGGAACAATCAAAGGAAATGTAACAGCTCCCGAAGGCATTGAGATTCTTCCAAAAGCAAAAATGTTAGGCGATATAAAAACAAACATTCTCACAATAGCCGAAGGCGCTGCCTTTGAAGGAAAAAGCGAACTATTCAAAAACGGAGAAGAGACAAAATGATGAATTTTTTAAGAAAACACATGCGTAAGATTTTTATCGTGACAATTATAGCTTTCGTAGGCGGGACTTTCATGGGCTTTGGAGCATATCTTTTCGGTCCAGCAAAAGATTTTGACATTGCCGTAACGGTCAACGGCACAAAAATTCCGGTAAAAATTTTTTCTTCGCTATATAACTCAACTGCAGATATGTACAGAAACTCCACAAAAGAGTCGCCTTCTCAGGAACAGCTTGAGGCAATGAGAATAAAAACCGTTCAATCGCTTGTTCAGGATGAAATTTTTTACCAGCAGGCGCAGCAGTATAAAATAACGGTATCCGACGCAGAATTAAAAAATGATATTCAAAGCATGTCAATGTTCAGAAACCGCCAAAACCAGTTTGACCCGAACATATACTATGCTTTTCTTAATTCAATAAGGCTGTCGCCTAAAGAATATGAAACCTTGAGAAAAAAGCAGATTGCGGGAGAAAAAGTTAAAATAACTATGGCTTCCGCAGTCAAGATAAGCGATTCAGAATATGAAGCTGCCGCGGCCGGCGGATCGGAAATATCAAGAGATGAAATGATGCAGATTAAAGTGAACGGGATATTGAACGTATGGTTTATGAACATCGTGAAAAACGCTAAAATAATTACAAACGATAATATCTTTAAACAGACATAGCTAAGAGGATAAGCAAAGACAAAAATTTTTGCGTATGCCGCTTATCGTCTTACTTTCTTCTTTTAAGCCTTATATCAAATTTGAGCAATTCTTTGAAAAGTTTTATATAAGGAAGCCCTACTACCGTATAGTAATCGCCGAAAATTTTTTCAACAAAGCCGTCATCGGCGTCCTGAATAGCATAGGCTCCGGCCTTGTCCATATGTTTTCCGAAAAGCTGCCTGAGTTCTTTCTCGGGCAGTTTTCTCATTTTAACTCCCGCGCAGTCATAAAAAATTGACTGTTTTCCCGAAACATTATCTATTATAGTCACGCCGGTATAAACTTTATGAAAACTGCCGTTTAACTCTCTTAATATAATTTCAGATTCTTTTTCATTCTCCGGCTTTCCAACGATTTTTCCGTTTAATACCACTATAGTGTCAGCCGCCAAAATCAGGCTTCCTGCTTTTTTTGACGCCACATCGCTGCCTTTTTTAAATGAAAGGGTTTTTACTATATACGAAGGCCTTACAAGTTCGGTATGTTCATCAACTCCGCTGGGAACAACTTCAAAATCCAGCCCCCACTCTTTAAGCAAAGATATTCTTCTCGGAGACGCTGACGCAAGCACTATTTTTTTGTTTTTCATATTAGTTTTCCGCTTATCAACAGTATATCAACAGCCCGGCTCCTTGCTGCCGTTACCGCGCCTCTACACCTCAAGCCCTTATGTTGTTTCCCGTTCCGCATTCCGGACAAAAGCGCGGATTTTCACAATTTACCGTAACATTATACCCTTTTCTTGTAATAATGCAAAAACCGCAATTTTTGCAATATGTTGACCCGTGCTCAACGCTGTCAATATTCCCCAAGTAAACGTACTTCAGCTTCTTTTTTGCCGCATTATGTAAATCAAACAAGGTTTTATGTTCAGTCGGCGCAATATTAAACTTATAACAGGGAAAATATCTTGACAGATGAAGAGGGATTTCATCGCTTATGCCCGCGATAAAATCAATCATTTTTTCAAATCCGGACATGCCGCTGTTTTCGCCGTCTATAACAAGGTTTGTAATTTCCACGTGAACTTTCGCTTTATGCAAAATTTCAATACTTTTCAGAACGGGCTCAAGACTGCCGCCGCAGTTTCTATGATAAAATTCATCGCAGTAAGCCTTCAAATCAATATTTGCCGCGTCGATAAAACCCGCAAGTCTGCTTAAAGGCTCTTCTTTTACATAGCCGTTTGTGACCAATATATTGCACATGCCGTTTTTTCTTGCAAGCGCGGACATTTCAAAAACCCACTCGTAATTGATTAAAGGCTCGTTATAAGTATATGAAAGAAGTTTTATATTCTTTTCAGTTGCAAAATACACGGCGTCTTCCGGAGAAATTTTAATTTTTTCTTCAGGTTTTGAAGACGCAATTTCATAATTTTGGCAAAAACTGCATTTAAGATTGCAGCCGAAACTGCCGAATGATAAAGTTTTTGAACCGGGGTAAAAATGATATAAAGGTTTTTTCTCGACGGGATCTGCGTTAAGCGCGGAAATTGTTCCGTAAGATTTTGAAATGAGAGTTCCGCCAATATTCATGCGGGCATTGCATAAACCGAACTGCCCTTCGGAAATCATACATTCCTGCGGGCAAAGCCTGCAAAAAACGCCGCTGCCCTGCCTATTCCAATAGGATGCCTGTTTCATTTTAAATTACGAATTATAAATTACAAATTACGAATCGACGACAAAGGCAAAAAATAAAACATTAGCGCCGTTTATCCGTAATTCGTAATTCGTAATTTGTAATTGCCTTTCTCGTGTATTCTTCTATCCAATCAAGATACTCTTTGCTGCCAAGGGATATTTCGGCGGATATTATTTCGGGAACTTCGTAGGGATGCGCGGCTTTAACGTATTTTTCCAAAGACGAAAACTTTGATTTAACGGTTTTCATTATCAAAAGAAGTTCTTGCGAATGCTCTGTTTTTCCTTTCCACCAATAAAAAGAATCAAGATTTTTGATAATATTAACGCATGCCGCAAGGCGTTTTTCTAAAACGTTTTTTATTATTTTATCCGCCGTCTTTTTATCAGGGACCGTGACAAAAACGATGATATATTTATTTTTTTTCATAATGAGGAAAGTCAGATAAAATCGATTTTTGCTTCTTTTGTTTTTTGTGCAAGTTCAACGTATTCTAAAGCATTATGTTTTATATGTTCAAAATCTTTTTCAGTTAGATCGCGTACTGGTTTTGCCGGAGAACCCATCACAAGCTTGCCCGAAGGCATTATTTTACCCGGAGGAACTACCGATCCCGCAGCTATTATGCAATTATCTTCTATTATCGCGCCGTCCAAAATAACCGAACCCATGCCTATAAGACAATTATCGCCTATCGTGCACGCGTGAACTATTGCCTTATGGCCTATCGTGACGTTTTTGCCGACTGTAACGGGCTTTTTGACATTAGGATGTATCACGGAACCGTCCTGCACGTTTGAGTTGCCGCCGATTACTATGCGGTCGGCATCTCCCCTCAGAACGCACATCGGCCACACGGAAACATTTTCGCCAAGCTCAACATTTCCGGTAATAACGCTGTGTTTGCTTATGAATGTATTTTTTGAAAGCTTTATCATTTTAAAAGATACAGCAATACGGCTTTTTGTACATGAAGCCTGTTTTCAGCCTGAGTGAATATGCTGTATTCGTATTTATCCATTACATCGGTTGTGATCTCTTCGCCTCTTATGGCAGGAAGACAATGCAAAACTATGCATTTTGAAGAAACTTTTTTAAGGAGATCGGCGTTTATCTGATAAGGCGCAAAAACTTTTCTCCTCTTTTTCTCTTCGGCTTCCGCTCCCATTGAAATCCATACATCGGTATAGAGAACGTCGGCGTTTTTTGCGGCTGAAACGTCGCTTGTTATTTTTATCTCCGCGCCGGTTTTTGCGGTATATTCCAAAGCTTTGTTAAGCAATGCTTTTTCCGGAGCATATTCTTCGGGGCATATCAAAGTAAAGTCCAGCCCCAAAACAGCGGACACCGCAAGCATCGAGTTAGCGACATTATTACTGTCGCCGATAAAAACTATCTTAACTTTTTTAAGCCCTTCTGCGGTTTTTATCTTATGAAGCTCCATTATTGTCATAATATCGGCAAGGATCTGGCACGGATGTTCAAAATCTGTCAAACCGTTGATCACGGGAATTGAAGAACATTTCGCAAACTCCTCAACGTCGGAGTGCTTAAACGCCCTTATCATAATACCGTTAAGGTATCTTGAAAGAGCGAGCGAAGTATCGTGTATCGATTCCCCTCTTTTACGCTGCAAATTTTGAGCGTTTAATAAAATAGGAAAACCGCCGAGCTGCACCATGGCGGCTGCAAAAGAGACCATTGTTCTTGTGGACGGTTTTTCAAAAACCAAACCCAATGTTTTGCCGGTAAGTTCCGTAAGATGTTTTCTTTTATTTTTAAGTTCAAAAGCTTTATTTAGTAATGATTTTATCTCTTTTTCGGATAAATCATAAATCGAAAGAATGTCTTTTTTTGCCATAATAATCATCTCTGTCTTTTAAATTTTTCAGCAAAGCTGAACAATAATTTTATCAAAATAGGAGTATTAAATCAATTTTTTAGTTGAAGTAACTCTCTGGAATAGGTATAATTAATGATCGATATACATATAGTTTAAGGAGGCGCCATACATGCTTACGTTTAACAAAAAGAAAAATATTCTTGAACCTGAAGAGTATCATTACGAACTTCAGGATATAAAGGAACCGAATCTTTTCAGGGAAACTTTCAAATATACGGAAATTCCTAAAATAGGATTCAATAATATGATAGTGCCGATGAATGTTCCTGACAATATCTGGATTACAGACACTACTTTCCGCGACGGTCAGCAGGCGATGGACCCTTTTACGGCAGACCAAATAGCCGACTTGTACGAATTGATGCATAAACTCGGCGGCCCTAACGGAATAATCAAACAGACCGAATTTTTTCTCTACTCTGAGAAAGACAAGGATGCCGTAAGAAAGTGTCAGGAAAAAGGTTTTGAATTTCCTCAAATAACCTCTTGGATAAGAGCAAATAAAAACGACTTTAAGCTTGTTAAGGAAATGAATCTCAAAGAAACCGGCATTTTGACTTCATGTTCGGATTACCACATATTTCTAAAACTCAAAAAGACGCGTAAAGAAGCTCTTGATATGTACCTTGACATAGTAAAAGCAGCCCTTTCGGAAGGGATTATACCGCGCTGCCATTTTGAAGACATAACAAGAGCCGATTTTTACGGATTCGTGCTGCCTTTCGCGATGGAATTAATGAAACTTTCTAAAGAAGCTAAAATGCCGGTAAAAATAAGAGCCTGCGATACTTTGGGATTCGGCATAAGCTACCCCGGCGCCGCAATGCCGAGAAACGTAAACGGAATAATGTTCGGGCTTACGCATCATGCCGGAGTTCCTTCCGAATACATTGAATGGCACGGACATAATGATTTTTACAGGGCATTGAGCAACTCCGTAGCGGCATGGCTGTACGGATGTTCGTCAATAAACGGTTCACTTTTAGGAATAGGCGAAAGAACGGGAAATACCCCTGTCGAAGCTTTGGCAATAGAATATGCGGCTTTCAGAGGAACTGCAAACGGAATGGATTTTTCCGCAATTACGGAAATTGCCGAATATTTTAAAAACGAACTTAAATACGATATCCCAAAAAACCAGCCTTTTGTAGGCGCAAATTTTAATATGACAAAAGCAGGGATCCACGCTGACGGTCTTTTAAAAGAGCAGGAAATTTATAATGTGTTTGACACGCAGACAATTCTTAACAGACCGCCTGAAGTTGAAATAACCGACAGAGCCGGCCTTGCAGGAATTGCGTTCTGGGTCAACACCCAAATGCCTGGGCTTACAAACACCGAAAACAAACTTGATAAGAACGACCCTCCAATAGTTAAAATCAAAGAAGAGATAGACTTGTTGTTTAAAGATGGAAGAACAACTTCAATGTCTCATAAAGAAATGTTTGAACTGGCGAAGAAGTATTTGCCGCAATACGCGTAAAAGGCAGATAATAGATAAAAGGTAATATGTATTGTGTTTCGGCTTTGCCGAAACCTATTTTAGGTTTTCGCAAAGCGAAAACACCAAAATTTTTTACCTATTACCTTTTATCTATATCTCTATTCTCTGCCGTTTTTGTCAATTGCCTTTATCTCGGTTTGCGCGCCCTTAAAAACTCCCCAGTGCGTGAAACCTATGCTTTTGAGTTTTTCAAGCTGGTTTGACATGTTTTTTTGGCGGTCAAAAATTGAAACTATATCATATGAATCTCTTAAGGTTTCAGACAATTTAATCACATCGGAATAATTATCTTTATCTGACGAATAAATCAACGCGGCTTTTTTCACGCCGGAATTTTCCGCCGTATCGGCGCCTGAAAAAAAAGCGTCGATTATTCTTTCAAACCCCAATGAAAAACCGCAGGCGGAAACGTCCTGCCCCGAAAAATTTCCTATCATATTGTTATAACGTCCGCCGCCGCCAAAGGATATATTCCAGTCTTTTTTTCTAATTTCATAAATTGTTCCGGTATAATAATCCATGCCTCGCACAAGCTTATGGTCAAACTTGATATCCACGTCTTTCAAAAGAGCCTTGACGGAGGATATTATCATAATGAGGTCTTTACATGCTTTCCGATATTTTTCTCCGGAATCACCGTCGTTAATTCCTTCATATAAATCAACAGCTCCGTCTGCGGCGAATATGCCGAAAACAGTTTGTATGCTTAAACACGTATTTTCCGTAAAACCTTTCTTTTTTAACTCTTCAATAATATCGCCAATGGGACTTTTATCCAATTTGTCTAAAGCAATCAGAAAATCGCGGTATTCTTCGCCGGTCGTTAAACCGCATTTTCTGCTTATTTCTTTCAGAATCACCCTGTCATTTATTATTACTTCAAAATCTTTTATTCCGAGTTCCTGCAAAGATTTGCAGGTTACATAAATCAATTCTATCTCGCAGTTCGGCGTAGGATCGCCGATAATATCAATATCGCATTGCGTAAACTGCCTGTATCTGGATTTTTGCGGTCTTTCGGCTCTCCAGACATTTCCTATCTGAAACGCTTTGAACGGTTTTGGAAGTTTGTCTTTATAATGCGCGTAATAGCGCGCCAGAGGGACTGTGAGATCATAACGAAGCCCGAGATCGGACAAATCGTTTTCTTCAGGCTTTTCTTTAAGGACTTCTTTTAACTCTTCTCCGCGCTTTAGCACTTTAAAAATCAATTTTTCGTTTTCGCCGCCTTTTTTGCCGGTAAGATTTTCAAGTTTTTCAATGGCAGGCGTCTCTATGGAATTAAAACCGTATTTTTTATAACACGACGTTATCTTACGTATAACTTCATTTCTTATTTCAGCCTGAACAGGTTCAATGTCTCTGGTTCCCGCGGCAGGTAAAAAACTGTCTTTGCCCATATTATTTCCTCAAAGCTTATTTTTCAATATCCGTGCGTTTTATGTGCTCATTTATGCTTATTACGCCCATTGATATCATAAATTGAAACGCTTTGTCCACAGCATAATCCGTATAAATTATATCTTCTTCTTTATACATAAACAGAAATCCCGTCGTGGGATTAGGCACAGTCGGCATAAAAACACACAAGCGCCTTTGGCCGTTTATTATTTGTTCTCCGGTAAGAAAAGCCACGCAATAAGTATCTTTATTGGGATACGGAATTAAAACGACTTTTTTAAAACTCTTGTTTTTATCTTTGCCAAACAAAAAATGTATAACCTGTTTTACGGAAGAATATACCACGCCTACCAAAGGAACATTGGTTATCAGCTTTTCAAAATAGTTTAATATGCTCCGTCCTATAACTTTATTTGTAAGAAAACCCAAAAGGCAAATGCTGGCGATAGACACGAAAAAGCTTATCNCTTTTGCAAGCATCTGNGCCCAGGCTTTGTCTGAAATAAAATAAGCAAGCAGCGGAAAAGTAAAATTGCTTATCCAGTTAAAAAGAATGGTCACTACAAAAAAAGTAAGCCAAAGAGGTATAATAATAATCAACCCCGTGGCCAAATATTTTCTAAGAAGAATTCCTATTCTTACCTTAAAAGCCGTTTTCTGTTTAACTTCATTATGAAGCTGTTTGATCTGTTTTTTATCTTCCATAAACCAGCACCTTCCCCACTTTAAGAAGCTTATTTAATTTTGTTTGATTATCGGATTCGACGTAAACTCTTACGACGGGTTCAGTTCCCGAAAGCCGAAAACCTATCCATGTGTTATCGTCAAGAATAAATTTATCGCCGTCAAGCATAATTTTTTTCCGGACTTTCATGCCGGCAAAAACTTCCGGCGGATTTTCTTTAAGCGTATTTTTGAAAACGTCCATAGTATCTGCCGGAAGATGAAAATTTAATCTTGATGTTATAACTTCTCCCGTCATTTTTTCTATGTCTTTGAGCATGGCTGTTACGGACTTCTTATTCATCGCCACCGCTTCCGCCATTAAAAGACATGCAAGAATACCGTCTTTTTCGGGGACATGTCCTCTTATGGTAAGTCCTCCGGACTCTTCGCCGCCGATTATGAAACTGCCGGGATTATTTACCATTATTTCGCCGATGTATTTAAAACCCACGGGCGTTTCCATGACATGTACGCCGATCTTTTCGGCAAGCCTGTCAATCATATGGCTTGTCATAACGCTTCTTGCGGCAATTCCTTTCCAGCCTCTTGTTTTATTCAAATGATAAAGCAAAACCGGAAGCACCTGATTGGGCGTTATGAAATCGCCGTTAGAATCAATAATTCCGAATCTGTCCGCATCTCCGTCAGTCGCAAGTCCGAGTTTATACGACTCTTTTTTTACCAGCTGAAAAAGCTCTCCGATATTTTTATCATTAGGTTCCGGCGCTCCGTTCGGAGTAAACATCGCGTCTCTGTTTTTGTTTATCGTTTTATGTTTAATGCCCGCGTCGTCAAGAAGAGCATCAAGATAATCGTTCCCTGTGCCGTGCAGAACGTCAATCGCGACTTTCAAACCGGCTTTTTTGAGCGCTTTAAAATCCACAAGCTCTTTTATTTTCTTCATATAAGCCGCGCGGGGATTATGCATTTCGATAATTTTATTTTTGACGCCCTGTTCAAGCGGCATTATTTTTACGTCTTTGACGCTCAGCGACATACAATATTTTTCAATTTTTTTTGTGGTCTCCGGAAGAGCCGGACCGCCCCATGACGGCGAATACTTTATGCCGTTGTATTTGTAAGGATTATGGCTTGCCGTAAAATTAATGCCGCCCGCAAGCTTTGAATTGATTATCTCAAAAGCAATAACCGGCGTAGGCGTATCTCTTTTGCAAAGCAAAACTTTTATTCCGTTGCCTGCCAGCACTTCCGCGCAGGTTTTCGCAAAATCTTCAGACATAAATCTTGTGTCATAGCCTATAATCACCGAAGCTTTTTTTGTTTCTTCGTTTATAAGCTTCGCTATTGCCTGGGTAACGATCCTCACATTTTCATAAGTAAACTCCTCGGCAATAATCCCTCTCCATCCGGACGTCCCAAATTTGATCATACAGTTAAACTCCTGAAAAGACAGGTAAAAGATAATAGGTAAAAGGTAAAAAACAACAGTGACTTTTTACTTATTACGGGTACCCTTGTTTGTCATTCCCGAATGCCTCTATCGGGAATCCACGTTGCTTTTTTCTCGACGACTATGGCAAACATGGATTCCCGTTTTCACGGGACATGATGTAGACATGGTTTTTAGAGAGACCTATTACCTGTTACCTTTTACCTGCCGTTCTATTCCTGCCAAGACTTGATTTTTTCCGTATACATCTCAATAAAACCCGCTGCGGTCGACTTATCTTTTGCTTCGGTCCAGATATGGAAGAAAGCTTCGTCGGGGTCAGGCACCAAAAGAACCCAGCCGTTGTTAAAATATATTTTTACGCCGTCTATAAGTTCGGACTTTTTGCCTTTGGCGTCTTCTATGGCTTTACGCATGGCCTGCCCTTTTTTATCCCACGTGCAGGGAACGGCCTTATGCAAAACTTCAAAAGACGGTATCTCGCGGCTTATTGCACTAAGAGACAGATTTTCCTCGGAAAGCATTTCGATCACTTTTCCTATGGCGTACATAGCGTCAAAAGCGTGCTGAAATTCCGGAAAAATAAATCCGCCCATGCAGTCGCCTATAAAAGCGACGTCTTTGTCATTGGACGCGTTCATAATATTTCTCGGGCTTGTCGCGGTTCTTTTTACTTTCGCGCCGAATTTTGCGGCAAGTTCCTCAATAACCGAAGACGCATTTACGGGAACGGCTATAGTAGCGTTTTTATGAGTTTTCATCACAAGATAAGCAAATATAAGCATCGCCAAATCATCCGGAACTATTTTTCCTTTCTCGTCAACCAAGAAAAGTTTTTCGGCGCCGGTATCAATTAAAAATCCCGCGTTTGATTTTAAGGTCGTTACAATGTCGGAAAGCTGGCTCAGCGAATTATTGAATTCTTCCGGCGATTTTGTAATTTTTGAAGAATTGGTAAACGCGTTAAGCGCGACAACGTCAATGTTTAATTCTCCGAGTATTGCCGGAAATATCATCGACGCCGAAGAATACGCATAGTCTATGATTATTTTTAGTTTGGATTTTTGGATCTTGTCTTTTTTGATCGTATTTAAATAGCCGGTCTTATAATACTCGACCGCTCTCGGAGGCACCGTAATTTCGCCGACATCGTTCATATTTGAGCGTTTAAAATCTTCCCTGAAAAAAAGCTGTTCAATGGCTTTTTCCTGATTTATGGAAATATCGCCGCCTTTTGCGTCAAAAAATTTTATATCCACAAGACGCGGATCATAAGGAGACTGCCTGATATGGATCCCGCCGGCCTCGCCTTCATTGCCTATTTCATATCTGACTATCGGGATCGGCGAACTTCTTAAATCGCCGACTTTAACCCCTGCGGAAAGAAGCCCGGAAATTATGCCTCTTTTTATCATTCTTGTGGCGCGGTGATCGTCTCTCGAAGTTATAATATAAGCCCCGTTTCCGATGAAAGCCCCGTAAGCCGAACCTATCTTTGCGGCAAATTCCGGAGTTATCTCTATATTGCCCAGCCCCGTTATGCCGTAAGCGTTGAACAAAGCTTTATTCCACTTTTCGCCCCAGACAAGGCTGCTTGAAAGTATGGCTCCGGCTTCAATTATTTTGTGGGGCCATATTCTCAAATTTGTTCTTATTACGGCGTCGGCGCCTATGCTGCATTCGTCGGCGACAATAGTTCCGACCTGAATAACGGCCCTGTCGCCTATTTTAGTGCCGTTTCCGATCACGTCTTCTTTAAGCCTTGCTTCCGTGCCGATCGAAACATTATCCCAAAGGATCGATCCCAAAACTTCCGCGCCCGCCCCGATTTTTGTATTTGAACCTATGACTGAACGCGAAATTCTAGCGCCGTTTTCAATGACGACATTATCTCCCAGAAGCACCTGCCCGTCAACCTCGACATTTGCGCCGATTGAAACGTTTTTTCCGGCAATGATCTCTTTTTCGCCGACGCTGACTTTTTTTCCGTCAAGATTTATCTTTACCTTGCCGTCCAAAATATCGTACTGCGCAAGCCTGTACTCGTCGTGATTGCCTATGTCTTTCCAGTATCCTTCGGCGATATAACCGAATAAAGCTTTTCCTTCCCTGAGAAGAAGCGGATACAAATCTTTAGAAAAATCGAATGATTTGTCTTCGGGGATATAATCGAAAACTTCCGGTTCCAAAATGTAAATACCGGTATTGATCGTGTCAGAAAAAACTTCTCCCCAAGACGGCTTTTCCAAAAATCTTTCAACTCTACCGTCTTTATCGGTAATAACGACGCCGAACTGCAAGGGGTTGCTCACTCTCGTAAGCACCATTGTGGCCGCGGCTTTTTTCTTTTTATGGTATTCTACGGCTTTAGTGAGATCAAAATCCGTTAAAACGTCTCCGGAAATGACTATGAAAGTATCGTCAATATTTTTTTGCGCGTATTTTACGCTTCCGGCGGTTCCCAAATCGGATTCCGGACGCAAATATTTTATATCGACGTTAAATTTCTTTCCGTCGCCGAAATAAGATGTGATTATTTCCGGCTGGTAATACAGCATCATCGTCATATCTTTAAAGTTATGTTTTTTAAGAAGGTCAATAATATGACAAAGCATCGGCTTATTTGCCATTGGCGCCATAGGTTTTGGAATACTGCATGTGATCGGCCTTAATCTTGTACCGAACCCGCCCGCCATAATAACAGCCTGCATAAAGCACCTCTCTATAATTATATTTATTAAAAATTGTTGAAATATAAGCGGATTTTACCAAATTTACTTCGCAAAATCAAAAAAAAATTTACTTTGTGCGGCAAAGCTCAGATGCATATATGCATAGATATACGGCAACGGCAAAGACATAATTATTACTATCCATAACTTTATCAAAATCTAAGATTTGTTATGCCAGGTGTGTCAGCGGCAAATATTTACGCATTATTGACAGCACTTCATCGATGTTTATAGGTTTGCCGACATGGGCGTTCATTCCGGAAGCTAAACTTTTTTCTATGTCTTCCTTAAATACGTTTGCCGTCATGGCGATAATAGGCACGGTTTTGGCTTTGGGGTTTGCAATCGCGCGGATTTGTTTTGAAGCGTCATATCCGTCCATTTCCGGCATTTGAACGTCCATAAAAATCATATCGTATTTTTCAGGCGCAATATAAAATTTTTCAACAGCTTCTTTGCCGTTAACGGCAATATCAATTTTAATTCCCGTAGGTTTTAGCAAGGCAAAAACTATCTCTCTGTTGATATCCACGTCTTCGGCAAGCAGTATCTGAAGGCCGGTAAAATCGTTTTGACAGTCAGCTTCGTCCGAGCGCTGAAAAACTACTTCATTATTTTGCAGATATTCCATTATCAAATCCAAAATCATAGAAGGAAAAACAGGTTTCTGTAAAATTTTTTCCACGCTGAGGGTTTTTGCTTCCTTTTCAATGTCACTCCAGTCAACCGAAGATATCATCGCCGCCACATATGAAATCCCAAAACGTTCTTTTATATTCTTTGTGAGTTCAATGCCGTTCATTTTCGGCATGCTCCAGTCTATAAAATAAATGTCGTAAGCCCCGTTTTTTTCAATAATTTTAAGCGCTTCCTGCCCGCTGTCTGCAATATCAAAAGTCAAACCGGTTCTGGTTATTAAAGTTGAAAGCTGTTCTCTTGTCTTTGCGTCGCCGTCTACGATCAATATTTTTACGTTTTTCAATTTTATCGCCGCTTCGGAAGATTTTTGCGCTTTATCGCTTGATTTAAGCCAGACATTAAAAATAAAAGATGCCCCCTTTCCGTATTCCGACTCAATCCAAATTTTTCCGCCCATCATTTCAACAATGCGTTTTGAAATAGCCAGCCCCAATCCCGTTCCGCCGAACTTGCGCGCAGTGCCGCGTTCGGCTTGCTCAAAAGACGAAAACAATCTTGCCTGCTGCTCTTTATTTATGCCGATGCCGTTATCGGTAACTTTTACCTGTATGCCGTGGCGGCTGTTTTGTTCGCCCAGATATTGAACGTTAAGATTTATCTCTCCTCCGGCATGAGTAAATTTAACCGCGTTTGAAAGAAGGTTTGTTATAACCTGTTCTAATCTTTGGTCGTCGCCAAGCAGTATATCCGGAATATCCGGATCGATCTCCGCCCGCAATATTTGTTTTTTTTCATCCACGCGGAAATTTATAATATTGACCGTTTTTTGCAGCATCTTTTCAAAACTGAAATCAACGGCGTAAAGCTCAAATTTGTTAGCTTCTATCTTAGACATATCCAAAATGTCGTTTATAACTCCGAGAAGATGAGAAGACGCGTCTTTGATTTTCCCAAAAGCATAATTTTTTCTGTCGATATCTTCGGCGGATGCCCCGATAGAAGTCATTCCTATAATAGCGTTCATAGGCGTGCGTATTTCGTGGCTCATATTTGCCAAAAAGTCGGATTTTGCGCGTGAAGCATGTTCCGCCTGTTCTCTTGCCAGTTCAATGTCCGTTATGTCATTGAATAAAATCAAAATTCCTTCCATATCGTTATCGTCGTTAAGCATGGGTATAAAAGAAACATTATATCTTGCTGGGTTTCCTTTGCCCGCAAAATCTATGCTGCATGAATGGGCTTGGTTTTGTTTGGATGCGATAATTTCGTCGATAATGACGGAAAAGTTTTTTGCCCAGCAGGCATTTTTAAATACTTCCTGCAATAAATATCCGCCTATTGCTATCATTTTCTCAAGGCCGGTGAGGGTCAAAAAATTGTTGGTGCTGAAAATAATGCGTTTTTGTTTATCTAAAAAAAGCATTATATTGGTGCTGTTTGCAAGCATAAGGCGCAAATACCTTTCACGTTCAAGCTGAGCCATAGTTTGCGCCGCAAATTGATTAATTTTGACTTGAGAGATAAGTTTTTCCTGCGCCAAAAGGCGCTGCAAATGAAGAATTTCACGCCTCAAATTTTTTTCGAGGTTTTCCGGTTTCGCATTATCCTTAAGCAAATCTTTAAAATCACCGCTCATTTGAATTCCTTAGCTGCCCCGCTTTTATAGTATATAACCTTGTTTCAGCAGCAGGGTAACACAAACGTGGTTCTTAGAAAACTCCATTTGTATCTGCCGTTAAAAAACTACGGACGAATAACTGTAATTATGAAACTTGTTGCGCAATTTGCCGTTATTGTCGAAAACAGGACATATTTCTCCGCCGGAATATGCAAGAACGTACGGAATTCCTTTTTCCGCAAGCAAAGCGGCCGCAAGTTTAAGTTCTCCGTTTTGGTCCGGCGCCTGCATAATAAAACGCGTCACGCACGGAAACATAAATACTCCGTTCTTTTTTCCCGACGCAAGAATTTTTTCAACGCTTTTTTGCGCAGTTTCAAGTATGCCTTTGGTGTCAATTTGGCTTAAAACCAATTTTGTTCCGACGGGCAGATGCGTTCCAAAAAGCGCACTGCTATCGTCATAAATTCTGTAAATTCCGATGGACACGGGTTCGCTTGTTCCTTCCGTGTAGACCATGAAAGGAAGCGTAGTGCAGTTTTCATTGTTAATTTCAATGTTAATTTGTTTTAAATATTCCATAAACGGCATGTCGTTTATTTTTTTCAAAACACATCCTTCGGATTCCGTAACGACAACGCCGCTGTCTCTCATATTTTTTTCCGGTATAGACGTAAAAATAAATTCAGGCTCGATATTTCCGTAAAATAAAATCAAAGCCATGGAATATTGTTCTATTTGATCTTGGAACAAAGTCCTGCATTCTTCATATACCATTCCTATTCCGCTTGCGAGGCTTCCCCAGCACGGTATGCCTCCGGCGGCAGCGTCTAATGCTACGGTCATATCGGCGCCGGACAAATTCGGCATATAAGGGGCAAAAGTCATAACAAATTTAGGATCTTCATTGAACTTGGCGCGGGCTTTGTTATAAACATCCGAGACGGCTTCTTTATAATTTTCCGGAGTCAAAGAAACGGATATGGCGGCTGAAAACTCAACGTCGTCGCTTGTTAAAACCGTTAAAAAAAGCGAATAAGTTCCGAAATGTCCCGACGTATGCGCTCCCGCCATAGTCGTCATGCCTATAATTTCAAACGGCAGTTTTTTTCTGATTTCTTCTATGATTCCGGACTTTGCAAAGTCATAATGAAACGTAATAATGCCGATGGAATTTTTTTGAAGTTTTGAGAGGTCAATCTGTTTTGTCAGCTCGTCTACGGCCAATTGTTGATTATCCGCTTCCTGAGTGTGCGCAGTGTACATTTTTAGCATGATACCCTCCATATCTGTCTTTTTTATTTCGGCGGCTGCGGTTATTTTAGCAAATTAATTAAACTTTGTGTTTTTGTATCTATTTCCGGTTCTATAATGTGTTCTTTGTCTGCAGCGCTCTAATCTGCGAACAAATCTTTTAGAGCGAAATTATCCCCGCAGCTGCCGCAGCCCTTCCGGGTCAGACGACACACCCTAATTTTCAAGCGTCACGGTTATGTATGAATATGCGTGGCGTCCCAAGTCGTCCGACACCTGGATTTTGTGATTTCCCTGCGGTATTTGAACAAATAAACTTTCGCCGTTTTTTGCGCTGCCCGCAAAAATGCCGTCTATAAACCAATACAGGCTGCGCGCATCCGCGTCGGCGCTTGCTTTAAGCGCTATTTTGCGCGAAGGATCAGCGGCGTCCACATAATAAATTACGTCTTTTACGGGCAAAATGATCTCCGGCGCAAAACCGCTGAGCGCGATCTCTTCAATGTCGATTCCCGGCATGTAACGCGGAATAGATTGTTTTTTTATGCCGGCCTGCTCAAATAACAGCAAAATTTCTTTAGGCCAGAACTCATAAACTTTGTAATACGTTTCGCCCTCTTTATACCTGCTTGCGCGAAGCCCTGTTTTTTTATCTATGATCACCTGCCTGTACACGTCGGAGGTTTTTATAGGAGACACGCCGGGAATAAAAAGATCCTTGACCGTTTTAGGGCTAAACCTGCCCGGCAGATCGCCTGTTGTCGCGCATACTTCCACCTCTTTTACATTAAGCCCTTCTGATGACATCGGTAAAAAAATTTCTTCGGGTTTATTTCTGACCGTAATGCCGGCAAGCTCAAAAAATAATTCTCCGGCGGCAGTCCTGCCCCAGAAATGCGGGTTGCCTTGCCCTGAGAAATTTCCCACCCACACTACAAGCACATAATCGCCGAAGATCCCGGCGGACCACGCGTCTTTGAAGGAATATGAAGTGCCGGTTTTCCATGCTATTTTTACCAAGGTTGAGTAACTGTCATATATTTTGAGGGAAGGCTTGGGCGGCGGGTTTGATGAGAGCATATCAAAAAGTATAAAAGACGCCTCCGGCGTAAGTATCCGCTCGCCTGAAGATGCAGAAGGCTCTCTTGTAAAACTTATCTCTCTGAGAGTTCCATAGTTTGCAACGGCGGCGTATAAACGCGCGCATTCAAGCGGCGTTATGTCAAGACTGCCGACGGCAGCGCTTATGCCGTAATAGTCGGCGGTTTTTAGCCGGCTTACGCCGCCCCGACGCAAAAAATCCAAAAATTCGTCAAGGCCTATCTGCAGCGCAAGCGCCATGGCGGGAATATTGCGGCTATTCACAAGGGCGTCTTTTGCAAACACTGGGCCTGAAAACTGTCTGTCGGAATTTTCAGGCGCGAAAATTCCGAAATACTGCGGAGTGTCTTTCATAAGCGTCATCGGGTGTATGAGCCCTTTGTCAAGAGCTATGGCATAGATAAAACTTTTAAGCACCGAGCCTGCCATTCTTTTAGACGTAATGCCGTTGATCTGCCCTGAAATATCCTCATTATTAAAATCGGCCGAGCCCACTAAAACGCGCGCCTGCATAGTTTCCGTATTAAGCAGCACTGCAGCGGCATTATTTATGCCTTTTGAGGCATTGCGGTTTAAATATTCGGCTATTTTTTCTTCATAAAGTTTTTGCAGCGGCAGGTCTATTGAAGAAAACACTTCGCTTGAATTGCTTCTGAAATCAAGATAATTTACAAGGTGCGGCGTGTAAAAAGGTCTGTGCTGCGGACCGTACGCTTCAAGCGGCATTGTTATAAAATGTTCCTTGTCTTTATCTTCGGGATGTTTTTTTAACCACTCTTTGTAAAGCGCGTTGCGCGGACCTTTCATATTTTCGTAACCGTCTTGCGTGTCGGGACGCCTTTGATTGGGGTTTTGCGGTATCACGGCCAGCGTTAAAGCCTGCACTATATTTATATCCGCTATGCGTTTTTTAAAATAAGTAAGCGCGGCCGCAGGCGCGCCTTCTATATTGTAACCGTAAGGCGCAAGGTTAAGATAGGCTTCCAAAATATCTTTTTTAGAGTAACGCATTTCAAGCCAGAAGCTTAAAAAAATCTGTTTAAGTTTGCCGGTCAAAGTTTTGGTGTTTAAATCATAAATGATCCGTGCCGTCTGCATTGTTATCGTAGAAGCGCCCTGCCTGCGGCCTTTTTTTATGAACGTTTCTCTAAACCCTTTGATAAGCGCAAAGGGGTTTACTCCCGGGTGATAATAAAAATATCTGTCTTCGTAAAGCAAAACCGCGTCTTGAAAAATCTGCGGTATTTCTTTAAGCGCAATAAACGTTCTGTACTTGTCGTCGTGCGAAACATTAAAACGCAGCAGTTCCCCATTGCTTGCAAAAAAAGATTTTGAAAAAGAATATTTGTAAAGCAGGCTCGTGCGCGGCCAAAAACGAACCGCGGCAAAAATAAGACATACCGCCAAAAGCATGGCGGCAAGCCTTAAATATTTTTTGCCCGAAAGTTTGAGCATTTTTAATTTCTGCCTTCTATCGTGAAGGTAGATTCCGCGCCGGACGCGTTTATCGACGTGTCATATAACGGCGTAGCAGTTACGGCCGGGACTTTGAATGTCCCTTCGGAGGTAAATTTAACTCTATAGCTAAACTGTCCGCCTGAAGAATACACGGAGCCGTATAACAAAAGTCTGTCTTCCCTTATGTCATAGTAGTCAAGCGTGACGCCGCCGGAGGAATTTATTGAATCCGGCACGATGGTAAAACCGCCCGGTAAAATATCCGTAATAGCCACGTTGGTTATTGTTTCGCCTAAAGAACGCGTTTCTATGGTAATCTCCATCTCATCGCCAAGTATGCCTTTGTCTTTGTCTTTCTTTGGCGGAGAAGTACGCCCCAGCGCTGTCTGCATATCGTCGCTCAGTATGTACGAATCAGCACGCGATATCCGCATGCCGTTTGCTGACGGTTTTACTTCGCCTTTGTCAAAGCCCTGCTGCGTGATGACGTAATAGATGTTAGCGGAACTATCCTTTAATTTCACTTCAAACTCTTTAACTCCGTGCCCAAACGGAGCCTCAAGCATGCCAAGGCTGTTTTTGGCTAAGGTCAACTTTTGTCCGTTCGCGCGCACTTCAATGTCGCCGTCTTTGACGGTGTCAGTTTTTGAATAAGCGTAAAGCGCAAGCATGCCCGACGCCGATGTCATCGTATTATAACGCTTGGCGCTAATGTCTTCAAGCAGGCTTTTTATTATGTCGGACGCTTTCCGTTCTTTCATAAGTTCCGGAAAATATAAGCCTGCAATATAAATGTATTTGGCGTTTCTTGAAAAACTGGAGTCATAATCGTAATAATATCTGTAAGCTGAAGTTTCGGCATTATACTCTTTTATTATGCTTAAAGCCTTTGCGTCATTTTTAAGAAGTTTGTAAGCCGCGGCCATGTAAACCCCGGTCACGCTGCTTTTCCATTTGAGGTCATCTTTATTCAGCCAGTCTTCAAAGTTCATAAGAGCATTAGTCATAACAACGCCGTTTTTGGCTATCAGATAATGCGCATAAGCCGTGTTGCTTATGTCTCGCCCGTTGAAAGAACTGCGGTCTACATATTCCTTAGCCCATGACAAAGCTTTGGCTTTCATGTCTTTGGGAACATTGTAGCCCATTTCATCCGCTTCGGTAAGCATGTGGAAGGCGTATAGAGAAGGATATTCGCTGACCTCGCTTCCGCCGTCCCATAGCGAAAATCCTCCGCTTGCCAGTTGTCTGAATTTAAGCTTTTCAACCACGCGCTCGAAAGCTTCTTTCGCGCCGCCTTCGTTGCCGGATACTTTGTAGAAAACTATAGTAGGAAATATCTGGCTTGTGATCTGCTCCGTGCAGCCGTGCGGGAATTTTTCAAGAAACGCTCCCAGCCCTCCGGCCACCACAAGCGGGTTGGCGGAGAGAGCTATCGTATTTTTTGAAAACTGGTCATAGAGTTCTCTTGAGTCAAATTTTTTTATTTTTGCGCTGCCTTTTATTGAACCGTTATTTATCGTCACGCGCATCGCGCTTGCGGGACGCACGCTGAGAGTGATTTTACGGGAAGCGGTTTCTTTGGGATTTGCAAGCTCGGCATCAAAAGATATTGTCGCATTGCCAAGCGTATTTCCGGCCTGCACTTTAAAATACACGGTTTTTTCCTGGCCGTAAGGCACGTTCACGCTTTGCTTTTTTGCGCCTATCACCGACAGATTGTCGGACACGTTTATATTAACGCTGACATTGCCGTCTTTAGTGCCCTCTTTATTGTTTGATACTCTTAAACCGATGTTAAACGTGTCGCCCGGCGCGGCTGCTACAGGCCCACCTGCCGACAGTATTAAAGGCGCGCGCACCAATACCTCTCTGTCTGCGCTTGAAACCGCGCTTTGCGACGCCGCAACAGCCATAACGCGGATCTGCCCGTTAAAATAATCAGGTACATCGTAAGAGTAAACGCCCGCATTCTGCGAAGCATCCAAAATACCGGACCAAAAGACTACGGGTTTTTCAGTTTTTCTTGCAAACGGGTTCAAGCCGGCTTCCAAAAGCGCGATCGCGGCTTCATAGTCTCCGCCTATGCCGTAAACTTCTTTTATAAGTCTGTTATCGGGCATAATAAGATCCCACATCCGGTATGTTATTACGCCTAAGGCGGTTTTTCTAAAAAAATAGGATATGGGGCTGGGCAGCTTATATTTTGCCACCTGCAAAATGCCTTCGTTAACGCCGTAAATTATAATTTTTGACGGAGCTGACGTTTTGTAAGAAATATCAAGCCTGTCGCCGGGTTTGACAAGTTCCGGCGTTCCAAGCGTGATCGCTGATATATGTTTTACCGGCTTTATATTAAAGTGAGCTACCGCGTAGCTGTGTGGATTTGCGAGAAGTTCTTTGGAATCCATGCTTCTTAAAAACGAAACATTGACATATGCGCCGCCGGTAAGCTCTTCCGGCACTTTTATACTTTGCTCGGCGCTGTTGGTTGTTGTTTTAAACCATTTGTATGCGTATACTTTGTCTTTTTCTATGGTTATAAGTCCGGTGCCGGTAAAAGGCGCGGTTATGTTAAGTTTCAATACGCCGCCCTGTTCAATGGTGTCTTTTTCAAGGTTAAGTTTAAGTTCGACATTGCGTTCAAGGTCATAAGCTATGTTGGCATTGCCTGAGACAAAAAATTCAAGACGCATAACAACTTCGTCTTCTTTATTTACCATTTCAAGCGCGTACTGCCCGGGATTTTTGGTGGGCAAATTATAAACGGAACCGTCTTTTTTAATATCAAAATCTTCAACGCTGAAAAGAGACTCGTTTAATACGGACTGATAACGGAAAGAATTTCCGTACCTGTCTCTGACCGGCACCGACACATACTGCTGGCTAAGAATTCTTATCTTAAACTGGCCGGGTTCTATTTCGTTAAGCTCCGGATCTATGGCTATGAAGTTTACTGTCTTTTTGGAATTATACGGCATATAACTTAAATCCGCGTCCGTTTTATACCCCACAATATATTTGTTGGGCGAGACAAGCCTTGTAGACATCGCCGTAACGCTGTGTCCGCTTTCCTGCTCAAAAGCTTCCGCCCAGAAAGTAAGGCTGTATGTCCCCTTTTCAAAACTGCTTAAGTCTAATTCTTTTGTAACCGTACCTTCTTCGGAGGTAGTTTCGTCTTCAAACGTATCCTCTACGGAACGCAAGGCGGCTTTACTGCGTATAACGTCAGAAAACGAATAATCTTTATACTGCCCGAACCGAAAGTTTGTCGGCCGCAGCTGCATTTTTATATTTACCTTATTTCCGGTTGCAGGCGTACCGAACAGGTTTTTAACAGTTACTTTGCCCGTAAGACCCGTGAGCGGCTGCCAGCCTTTTCTTGAAGCGCCTTCTATACTCGTATTTATTTTAAGCTTGTCTTCTTTAAATTCTTCAACTTTAAACGTTTCGCCGGAAATATATTGATTGCCTTCGTCGTAAACGCTGATTTTGTATTCGCCGGTCGGCGAAGAAGCCGTTGTCTCTAGGCTGAAATCTTTAAATCCTTCCGCGGTCAAAGAAACCGTTTGTCTAAACACGTTTTTGTCGCGCGCGTCGTTTACCGTAACTTTTACCGGAAGTCCTGCAGTAGATGTCCAGTTTCTGTTTTTTGCTATAAGCGCAAAATTGACCGGATCGCCCGGGCGGTATATGCCGCGGTCAGTAAAAATAAAAGCGTCCAGTCCGTCCTTTTGGGCGTAGCCCGCGCCGGAGGTGTCAAAGCGCGAGTAGCTTACTTCCCTCTCGTTTTTGTCAACCGGCATAAACGCGTAGTCTGAACCTTTGCTTACCACAAAAGCGACAGGTTTTCTTTCAGCGCCCAAAGACGAAGGCACTTCAAAAACCGCGATGCCGTCGCTGCCCGTATACTCGGTTTTAAGCACTGTGCCGTTGCGCGATATAAGTTCGGCTTTTGCGCCGGAAAGCGGCTGCTGGTCAACTATGGAAAGCGCAAACAGTTTAAGTTTTCCATCCGTTTCCTTTTTATACATAAGCCCGATGTCTGTTATGGTAATCAATCTTTTTTGGCTTACGCCTTCTGAAGAAGACGCGTCCACCAAAAATATTCCCAAATCGCCGCGTTTAAAATATTCTTTTAAATCAAGCGTAAAAAAGTTAGGCTTTAAACCCGTATCGGTAAGAGAGATCTTTTTGCTGAAAATACTTGCAATGTCGTTTTCATTAAACGGGCTGCCGGTGTAATAATATTCATCTTCCGAAGAATCTTCATAATCGTAATCATAATAATTTCTTCTGCTTCTGGAACCGAAATACGGATCTTTGATATCGCCGCTGGTTTGCGCCACAAGATGGTTAACGCTTCCCGGCAAAATTCTGGATACTTTTATGTTTACGGAACTTAAACCCTGAGAAACAAAATTAAGTACATGTTCCGAACTTAAAGGTATTATAGAGCCTGAGCCCAGTATCTGCAGTCTTTTGGGCATCCTGCCAACAGGCGTCACAAATTCTTTTTTATCGTCGGTTAAGAAACCGCCTTCAGATTCCATGCCAGGATTAAACAGAACATATATGTAATAGGAGCGGCTGGCGGTATTCATATCGTCGGCTATTTTGAAGAAGGGATTTGTCGTATTGCCGGTCACTGCTTCAAGGTTAAGCGCTTTAGCGTCTTTAAGCGCGGCGCGCACGTCTTCCATTTTTTCATTTTGCCAGTTTTGGCCGCCTTCGTAGGGCAAAACCCATGCTTTGATTTTGCTGTTGCTTAAAAGAGTTTCCGTGTTAAGAATGTCGGTGGATTCAACGCTTAAGCTGTAGTTTGCGCCTATTTCCGACGGAGAGATAACTTCAACTCTTCTTATATTAAAAAAATTATCTACGGAATCTATCTGCATAGATCTTTGCGCATTCATGGAGTCAAATTTTACGCCGAGATCCACGTTCTGCATTTTTGACGTAAGCACGACAGGCTCGTAATTGAGAAACATTATTCTGTTGTACTGGTCAAAACTGATCTTTGGGGAAATGGTTTTTTTATCTACGGTAAGATTCACGCCTTTTTGTGCGGCGTCACGGTCGACCGGAAAGTTAAAACGCACGCGCGCATTAAGCGCCAGCTGCCGTTTTTGTCCTACGGGGACAACCGCAAGGCTGTCTATAAAAGCTTCGTTGGACGCGGTAGCAAATTCAAGGCCATATTTGTCTATTACTATGTTCGGATTGAATAGCGCTTTATCCAGTTTTATTTTGTATTTTTGCGCAGCCATCCATTCTTTCTCGGGAGTAAAATATAAAGTGTTGCCGCGAGCGCTCCACTTGCCTCTCAGTTCAGGCGTAATGTTGATAAGGGCGTCCAGTTTATCAGGATAAGCGGCATATTCTTCATTTATCGGAGAGGGAACGCCATAGTATAAACTTTTGAACTGAATCGTCACATTATCGGGTTTTTCAACTGATGTATTGCCGTCTTCGTTTACAGATACCTTTGAAGGAGAGGGAGCTCTGACAACAGCGTTAAAGGAATAGGTTTCCTGCGCGTCCGGTTTCGGCGCAGAGCCTGAGGGAGTTTTTTTAGAGAGATAAAAAATCGCCGCTGCAAAAAGTATGACGGCTGCAGAAGAACACAAAATTATAAGACGCGTCCTAGAAAGTTTTGGCGCAGGGGATGCGCTTTCAGTCTGTTTTTCAGGCATTTTTTCCATAAAAGCTCCTCATTTATATATTAGACCAACCAAATAATATGAGATTGTAGGAATTACAACATTGATTGTCAAATCAAAAAGGCAGTTAGCAGTCACTCTGCTCACTGCCTTTTTGACACTTTCTTCAATTTAAAATATAATCATTCCTATACATTATTTCTAACCGGAGATTTAAATGAGTGCAAAAATTTCGTTAAAAAAATTGATTTTTCTATTTTTCCTGATAGCCGTGCCTTTGTGCATAATTATCGGCGCGAGAATTTTAAAAAAAATGACGGAAGACTTGCCTTCAATAAGCCAGCTTGAAAATTATACGCCGAACCTTTCGACAAAAATCTACGACAAAGACAATAACTTAATCGCCGAATTGTTTACGGAAAGAAGGATGCTTGTTCCCATAAACGAAATACCCATAGACCTGCAGAACGCTTTTATATCCATTGAAGACAATGACTTTTTTTATCATTGGGGCGTTTCGACTAAAGGCATAGTGCGCGCGGTTTCCAGAATAGCGCTCAGAAGAAAAGTCGCGGAGGGCGGATCGACGATAACGCAGCAGCTTGCCAAGACGATATTTTTAACTCCCGAAAAAACATTGAAACGCAAAATAAAAGAACTTCTGCTTACCACCCAGCTTGAAAAAGATTATTCAAAAGATGAAATCCTCCAATTTTATATTAATCAGATTTATTTCGGAAGCGGCGCGTACGGAGCCCAGTCGGCCTCAAAAGTTTATTTTAATAAAAATGTTGAAGATATAAACCTTGCGGAATGCGCAATGCTTGCCGCGATACCGAAATCGCCGAATTATTATAATCCTTTTAAAAATACACAAGCCGCCCAAACAAGAAGAAACCTTGTTCTGGCTAAAATGAGGCAGCTCGGATACATAACTTCGGAACAGGAACAGGAAGCTGCGGCAATCCCCCTCCCAGTAAAAGAAGAAACGCCGAAACGCGAATCCGGACATTACTTTGTCGAATTTTTGAGAATAATGCTTGAACCGAAATACGGGACAAACGTTTTGCTTAGAGGAGGATTGTCGATTTACACGACTCTTGATATGCAGGTGCAGACAGCCGCGGAAAAAGCGCTTGAGGAAGAGTTGGAAAAATTCGACGCGAACAGGATCAAAGCATTTGAAAAATCCGGCAAGGAGCCCGTCAAAGTTCAAGGTTCCATCATAGCCATTGATATAAAAACCGGAGCAATAAGAGCGATGGTCGGCGGAAGAGATTTTAAAGAAACCCAGTTCAACCGCGCAACGCAGGCAAAACGCCAGCCGGGCTCGTCTTTTAAACCTTTTGTTTATCTTGCAGCGCTTGAAGCGGGTCTCAATGCCGCGACATTGCTTGACGACGAACCGATGGTTTTCGTTTATAACGGCGCCGCATGGGATTTGGTTTCAAGAGATATCAGGGCTTTGGAAGACATAGCCGAAGAAATGTCCGAAACGGATCTTACGGATACTCAAAAAATATGGACTCCCGTCAACTACGGAGGAAAATACAGAGGACCGGTAACTTTAAGAACGGCTCTGGCATTATCCATAAACACATGCGCCATACAGACGATCATGCAGGTCACTCCGCGCAAAGTCATTCAGGCGGCAAGAAATCTCGGCATTTCAACTCCGCTTACAAGCTCTCTTTCTTTGGCATTGGGCTCAAGCGACGTTACATTGCAGGAGATGGTTTCGGCATATTCGACATTTGCTTCCGGCGGCGTAAAAACGACTCCTTACGTAATAACAAAAATCACCGATAAAGACGGACGTATTTTAGAACAAAATCTTCCGCAGCAAAAAGAAGTTTTATCTCCCCAAACGTGTTACGTTATGACTAATATGCTTAAATCTGTAGTTGAAAGAGGAAGCGGATGGCACGCGAAAAATCTCGGCAGGCCGTGCGCCGGAAAAACCGGAACCACAAACGAAGGCGGCGACGTCTGGTTTATAGGATATACTCCGCAGCTTGCGGCTGGCGTGTGGATAGGATATGACGACCGTTCAATATCTTTGGGAGACAAAGTTACCGGCGGTTCATTAGCCTGCCCGATATGGACAAAATTTATGAAAGAAGCTTTAGCCGGAAAACCTATAGTTGATTTTAGCCAGCCTGACAATATCGACTGGGCTCTGGTAGACCCCCAGACAGGATTGCTCGCATTAAGCAAAACCCCGGGAGCATTTTTGGAAGCCTTTATAAAAGGGACAGCCCCTAAACAATATTACGATCAGGCCATTCCCGACTCAAAAAGAATAGATCTTACAATCGAGGAAGAAGGGTTTTAACGGCAATTACGAATTACGGGAACTTCGTTCCGATTACGAAACGGGAAAAAACAGCCGTGTAAAAGGGATTTTAGTTTTTTCTCTTATTTCGTATTCCGTCATGCCGTCGCGTTTATTGTATTTTGCATAAAGTTCGGTGCCTTTAAAAAATCCTTTTGTGCATCTTGCATGTAAAATGACCGTATCTTCAATTACTTCAATGCGCATCAAAGTAAAATATTTATTTTTTTCCAAACTGATTTGAAGAGCCTCGCTTTTCGGAAGTTCTTCCAAAGCAATAAATTCCCCGTATGCATTAAAATACGTCTGTTCTCTGTTTATCACCGTTCCGGCGACAAGTCCGGCTTCGGATGTCATTTCAATCCTAAGCTGTTTTAAATAAACAAAAATCGCGGCCGCAGAAAAAAACGCCATAGCCGCCGCAATAATTAAACTTTGTTTTTTATTTAAATTTTTCATTTAAAATAATCAAAAAGCTGTTTAAAGTCTAATTTATTTTTATCTGTAACCGCGTATTTATCGTATAAATCCTGTTTAGATTTCATTAAAGTATCCGACTTAATTCCGTACTCCAAAGCCATTGAAGCCTCTATGTACGCGCAAAGCTTATCGCATGAAGCCGTAAGCGTGCCGTCGACGGCATTATACTGGTCATAATTATATTTGGAAGCGTTTTTAACCTCTTTTACTTCTCCGTTTTCAATTATTTTGTCGGCAAATTCGTCGCGGATAAAATATACCATTTCCCTGTGCCAGCTGTCGGGGATCAACGGAAGAATCCTTTCTCTTACCTGCTTTTCTTCATAAACTTTTATTATGTCTTCCAATCCGCTTATCGAAGATTTTATCGGACGGATAATATCCTTCGTAAGAATTTCCGGCAAATCGTGAAACAAAGCCGAATAAAAATTATTATACATCCTGCTTCTGCACGCGTTCATCTCGTTTGAAAACAAATAGGAAAAAATCGCCACGGTCAGCATATGCCCCAAAACCGTAGTTTTTGGAATTCTGTACGCCTGCGCCCATCTCTGCTGAAAACGAAGCTGTCCGCACAAATCAAGAAAGCCGTAATATTTTTTATTTATCATCACTTTTCTTATTCCGGACAGATCGTCGAAAGCGGCAATGGCTTCATCTATTTCCTGCTTTGTTTTTTCTATACCATAGAGCATCGCGTTCCACGGATAAATTATGCCGAACTCCCATTTTGTGGAAAGGCTGTGCGCAGAACTTAAAATTCTTTTTTCTTGCTGCGCGTAATCCGGATCGGAAAAATATTCCGAAAACCTCTCCTTTATTCCGTGCCGCAAGGCATTTAAATCATTTTCAAGGTTTTCCATGACCCACTTGTTCAGCTCTTTTTCTTTTTTGGACATAAGTTCGTGGAAAACTTCCGGTTTTAAATCCGTAAGCATTATTCTCTGGAAAAACTCAAATATTCCGCCTTCAATAAGTTTTATCCAGTCAATTTTTTTTCCTTCCTCTTCCTCAAATTTCGCGACGATATAGGCGATTATCATTTTATGAGCCTGCTTATCCAGTTCAAAAAAATCAAACGGTCTTATGTGGTCGTTCCACCTTAAAATGTTCGCCGCCGAAAAAATTCTTAAAATCAATTCTTTTGTTATCATTTTTTACTCCTTGTAAAGACAATTACACATTACGAATATTATACTTCTCCGCAATCGCAATATTCAAATATTTTCTCCGTTATCTCTGCGCTTCCGGCTTTTGTTGCCGCCGATAAACATATTTAAAAATATGCTTACTATGCTAAATATCAACGCGCCCCAAAAAGCGCTCCAAAAATCCTCGACATGGAATCCGTTCACAAGCTTTGACGCAAGATACATCATAAACGCGTTTATAAACAGCATAAACAATCCGAGCGTAAGAATATTTATCGGAAGAGTGATCACGATAAGAACGGGTTTTAGAATCGCGTTCAATAAACTTATGACTATCACGACCGCTATCAAAATTTCCCAAGACGGAATACTGATCCCCCGAACCACATTTACGGCAACAAGAATAGCGGCTGCGTTTATGACCAGCCTTGCAAGCATAATATTTACCTTTTGAGTTTGTTCCAGTTAAAATATACGAATATTCTTCCGAAATTTTTATTATCGACATCAAGACGCGAATATTTCCGCCTTATATCTTTTTGATTAAAAAATCTCAGAACTCTCTCTTTTAACTGCCCCGATCCTTTGCCGGGTATAATTTCTATAAAGTCCAGTTTTTTAGTCCATGCGGCGTTTAAAATCCTATTCAATTCTCCGTCTATCTGTCCGCCTTTATTAAAAATCGGATGAAGATCAAGTTTTTCAAAAGACATTTTATGTCCCCATATAATACAGACAATTTTTCGGTTCCGCCGTTTTTATATATTTACAAATTTACCCAAAAGCAAAGTAAGAATGAAATACATTATGGCAGTGAAGAAAAATACCGATGTAAAAGTAACTTTTAAAGCTCTGCTTTTATGAAGAAACAAAAAAAGCAAAGTATAAAAAATCCCGAAAATTACCGAATAAACAGCCAGATTTAAATACATGCCATCTCCTTTTAACGACGACGGGATGGTGAGATGATCGGAGGATGAGCAAAGGCAAAAGTAAAGCCGTTACCCATCCTCTCATCATATCACTCTCTCATCTTCTTTTATTATAACATCTGTCGTTATTGTAATTTTACTAAATTTGACATAAAAATACATTCGCAACCTGAATGCGCTAAAGAATTGATATTCTTTTCCATAAATGAGAAAATATACGGACTGTTATGAAAAAGATTATTATATCCTTATTATGTTTACTTTTATATTCGTCCGGTTTTTCACAGGATAATGCAGGGTTTAACGGAAAAACCGTTAAAAACATAAACATTAAAACATCGCGCATTGATTCTGAAACAGTAAGAAAAAAATTTCTCATGCGCGAAGGCGACGTGTTTTTTGAGGAAAATTACGACGAAGCCAGACAAGCCCTGCACGATATGAGAGTTTTTAAGTCTATAGATTTTAATATCGCCGGCAATGACGATGACACCGTAGACATAGACATAGACGCAAAGGACGGATTTTATATTTTCCCGATGATTTTTGGAACAAGCGGCAAAAAAAGCACATTCGCTGCGGCATTAATAGAAGCAAATTTATTTAAAGCCGGCGAAACCGTCATTTTATTCGGGGCAGGCAACAGCGACGGATTTTCAACTATGGCGGGATTTGGAATTAGAAATGATTTCATAAGTTTCGGTTTAAGCGACATGGAGTTTACCGAATACGAATACAAGAACGGTTCATACAATACTTCCGGATTGTTTACTTCGGAACCGGACAAAGGCCGGCTTGGACAGCCAATCAAAAAATATAAAGTTACGGACAATTCCCTCGGTGTTTCCTGGAGCAGATCTTTTTACGAAAAAGCAGGTTTCACATTGGGATTTCGCACGTCGGACATTGATTATTCGGGAAACGATATGCCGGATGACAAAGGAAAACACAACAGATTAAGCGCCGGAATAAGAAGTTATAAAAATATGAGACCGGGGGGCGGAGGCGCGGGTTTCGGGTCTATATTTGGAATCGGCCTTTCGGACATAGCGGACAAACTTGCCGGACTTCCTAAAGAGAAATTCGGTTATTTTGCCGGTTTAACTTACGAAAGCGGCGGAGATCATACCGGCTCTGATTTCGGAATATCAAAAGCCTCTTTGAAACTTTCCGGCAATGTCGAGTTTAAATCAAGAAATGTTTTCTTTATGGATATTGCCGCCGCGAAAGATTTTGAATCTTCATTTTACGATAAAATAAAATCAAAGGATGTTTTAAGCGGCAAGGGAATTTATTCCAGCGAGTTTAGAGGCGACGAGGCGATCGGAGCGGGAATGTCATTCGTATGGCGTCCGGTAAAAAATAAAACAGGCGTTTTATCAGTCGTGCCTTTCATTGAAAACGCCGTTTTATGGAATAAAAACGGGCCGCCCCAAAACCAAGGAGGCGCCGGAATAATCGTATCATATCATCTGTGGAGGATCCCGTTTCCCATAGGACTTAATTACACGCAAAACTTAAACGACGGCAGCAGCGACGTTTCCTTCCTTTTCGGCGGCGGATTTTAATTATCCCGCCGTCAAAAAAAACAGCAAGGCATAAATATCAGCCTTGCTGTCAATGTAAAGAATTCTCAATTACAACGCGTCACTTCATCAAATCTTTCAAATCCTGAATTTTTACGGTAGCGGACTCGGCACAAATCAATATTCCGCAAATCATCAAATACATACCGGCCAAAACCGTCAGAAAACCTGTTCCGAAGAATGGAAAAAACATTATTATGCAAGAAGTAAAAATACCCAGCAAACCGTTTACTAAAACCAGCCACCATTTATCCGCGCCGAATCTTTTTAAACTGAAAGACGCGGCAAATTTTGAAATCCCGCTGAACATCATCCAAAAAGCAATTACATATAATACGCCGACTATTCTCGGCCCCAAATTCCAAAGAAGGAAAAACCCGAAAAATATATTAAGTATTCCTTCAATTAAAACCCAATTTGGATTTTGAAGAATTTCTTTTTCCGAAACAAAAGACATCAAACAAAAAATACCGGCAACAACAAAGCCGCCTCCTAATATTAAAGCAAACGCCGCCAAAGTAATTTTTGAAAACGTCAGAGCAACCAAACCCAGAATAAACATTAGCACGCCCATAACGCAAAGCATAATTTTTGATGTCTTAAAACTTTCCATGCTGCCTCCTTTTAACGACAGATGATGGGATGGTGAGAAAAATAAAGCCGTTACCCATCCTCTCATCATCTCACCCTCTCATCTTCTTTTATTATAACATCTCCTTTAAAAACAATTAACAATAATAAAAATTTAAAAATGTCCGTGCTCCGGCGATGCCGTAACTTATTTTAGGTTTTCGCGCCGTGAAAATTTATAAATTCTTCATTGCCATTGCATTTTCTTTACTGTTTAATGCGTATTATAGCTTATTATGCGTTTTAATGTAAGATTAAAAGCTTGGCCTGCTTTTTATTTGTACTTTCTCCACAAATCCCTATACATGAAATAAGATTTTCTGAGCTGCCTTTTGAATTGACTGTCCGCGCCATCACCAAGACTGCATAATCCAAACCATTCTTCATATGCACGCCCGTCAAGAAAAGCTCCGCCCATCTGTGAGTGTGTCGCATGTATAAACGGGTCTGAATCTCCTCCCGCTTTCCACCATTCGTCGCTCCATTCAAAAATTACGCCGCCTAAAGCATTTCCTACGCCGCCTGCGACTCCCGCCAGATTATCTTCAATATCTTCCCAATTTCCTTTATGATAAGAAGCCTGTCCTTCTTCTGCGCGCGCCATAGACCATCCCGCCGCATACGCGGGACATCCGTATTCCGTGATTACGACAGGCTTGCCGAAATTATTCATAATGTCTTTCCATATATTGCCAAAACCCGCTTCTCCTCTGTAGGCGTTTGTCCCGAAAATATCCAGATCCGGAGCATATTTAACGCAGTAATCAAGAAAAGCCAAATCGCCGTTAGATATTGCCACAGGCCTGTTTTGCAAGTCAAGCGATTTTATAAGCAGTACGCATTCATTGACGAGCGTGTAATACTCTTCCGGTTTTTGGTCGGCATTGGTGGAACCCGCATCGCCGTAATTATTCTCATTGCCCAAAACCCACATAAGCACATAAGGCTCTTCTTTAAATATTTCTACCGTTGTTTTAACGCTTTCAAGTATTTTTTTTCTGTGTTCGGGATTAGAATAATCCGTGCCTTCTTCCCACGTTGCACCAGTATCGGCAACATACATCCCCGCCAAATTGCCGACCATATACATAAATCCGTATTTTTCATATCCTTCGTTCAAAAGTTCTTTGTTAAGCACATGCGCGTGATAAAGCCTTAAAGTGTTTATGCCCATCTCTTCCATAAGAGCAAAATCGCCTACGGGTTTTTCGTCGGGATCTTGCATATCGTTTCTGTTGGCGTCGACCCATGCGTCAAACGGGCCGTCAATGCGTCCGTTATTATTTATATCTTCAAAAGAAAAATCTTTTATATTGTTAAATTCGCCTACGGGTCTTACGCCGACCCTGTTCGGATTATAAGTCATTGCTCTTACGACATAAGGTTTGCCGTCGACCGTAAGCTGAAAATGATTATTCTCGTACTGCACAAGTTTCACTTTTCCGGTTCCGGTTGTTTTTTTGACTGGAATATTTTTTAAATCGATATGCTGTCTTTCAAAGTCTTTCGCGTCCGCCGGAACAAGTTTGCCCGGATTTATTTCGTAAACGTCATTTCTTATATCATTATCAAAAGCATTGTGTACGGTTATATCCGCGCCTTCAAGTTTTATGCCGAGCTCGGGATGTTTTTTCGTAAGAAATTTAATTTTCGATATGCAGACAGGAGCAATATACCACGGCGTTTTCCATTCTGTCCAGCCGACGGCTTTAGGAAAAAATACAAGGCAGGCATAGTAAGCTTTTATTGCGTGTTTGATATTGCCGGATCTTTCAAGAGCAAGCGCCGTAAAATAAAGTTTTACGCCGGGATCTTCCCTTGTAGTCGCCCATTTGTAAAAATTTGCCTGAAAATCGTCCGTATTTACAAAATTCCAGTGCAGACCGTCAAGTTTATTTTCTTCAGCCAGTTTTTTATATTCGGGAGATTCGTAAACGCTTTGCGTATTGGGAAAGATGCCTTCTCCCGATGCCGCTCTTAAAGCCTCGGAATCTTTAACGGCATATCTGTATTTGTCTGTGCCGATATTTTGAAATTCGCCGTATTTTTCATAATCTACCCATTCATCCGTGCCGGGATCATAAATTGTAAAAGGTTCCGCAGGAATATAAACCATGGTTTTATTATGATCTTCCGCCGCCTTTAAAATAGCCGTAAGGTATTCATCCTCGACCGGCTCTTTAGTATTTTTCGTACCCGAGCACGAAAAAAGACACACTGCCGCCGCAATCAACAACATAAACTTAATTTTCATTATTTCCCCTCTGGCAAAGATATATATTCATATTATTTTTATGCGGATACGGCTTTCCTTTACCTTTTACTTATTACCTGTTACTTATTCTCTTTTATTTACATCTATTTGTATTTTTTCCATAAATCTCTGTACGTAAAATACGCTTTTCTCAGCTGTCTTTTAAACGTCGAATCTTTTCCGTCTCCGAGGCCGACGATCCCGAACCATTCTTCATACCCGTAACCGTCCATAAAAGGCATTTCGGCATTACTTACTTCATCATGTTTAAACGGATCTGAGTCGCCCTCATTTTTCCACCATTCATCGCACCATTCAAAAATCACTCCGCCCAAAGCGTTTCCCGCTCCGCCTTCCGCGCCTGCCATATTTTCTTCTATGTCGATCCAATTCCCCCTGTGATAAGAAGCCTGACCTTCTTCCCGCCTTGCGGTCGTCCAGTCTTTAGCGTAGGAGGGGCATCCGTATTCGGTTATCAAAGCCGGCTTGCTGCTTTGTCTTGCGACTTCATTCCAGAAACTTCCGAAACCTGCTTCGCCTCTGTAAATATTAGCTCCGAAAATATCTATATCGGGACAATATTTTGCAAAATAATCAATAAACATAGTTTCGCCGTTAGAGATGATCACCGGCCTTTTTTGCGGGTCTAAAGATTTAATAAGTTTCGCGCAGTCATTAGCGAATTTATAATAAACTTCCGGATTGCCGTGAACATTGTTTGAGCCCAGCCAGCTGAAATTATTTTCATTGCCCAGCACCCATGCCAGCACATAAGGCTCGTCTTTAAAATCTTTCATCATCTGCTCTATGCTTTCGATCATGGCTTTTTGACATACGGGATCGGAATAATCCGTTCCCGCCTCCCATCCGACTCCGTTATCTATCGCATACATCCCTATAAGATTTCCCATAAGATACATAAATCCGTATTTTTCATAACCCGCTTTCAGCGCGTCTTTATTTAATCCTTTCGAATGATATATCCTTAAAGTATTTACGCCCATCTCTTTCATCAAAGCGAAATCGCCTACATTTTTTTCGTTCTTGCCCTGCTTCTCATTTCTGTTGGCGTCAACCCACGCTTCAAACGGAGCGTCTTGCAAACCGTTTTTATTATAGTCGTCCCAAGTCCAAGCGCTGGTAACATTTACGTCTCCGGGTTCCGGGGAAAAACCGGAACTGTCAGGCCCGAAAGTCATTTTCATTATTTTTTCAGGCGTAAGGCCTACAAGATTCACAGCGTATGTTATTCCTCTTACAACATAAGGTTTATCGTCAAGCATAAGCTGGAAGTGATTGTTATTATACTCAACAAGTTTTATTCTTCCCTGCCCTGAAATTTTCTTGATCCCTGTTTTCGATAGATCGATATGCTTCCTTTCAAAATCCTTTGCCGTGTTCGGCACAAGTTTTCCGGGATTTACATAAAAGACGTCATTTCTGACATCAGCGTCATATATGTTTTCCGCGATTAGTTCTTCACCGACAAGTTTAACGCCTATCTCCGGATGTTCTCTCGTGAGATATTTGATTCTTGAAATGCATACCGGCGCTATATACCACGGGGTTTTATACTTGGTGTATCCGTATGAAGAAGGAAAGAAAACCAAACAGGCATAATAAGCTTTTACGGCATGTTTGTAATTTCCGGCCTTGTCCAAAGCATAAGCGGCAAAGTACAGTTTTACCGCAGGAGCTTCGGCGGCAATACACCATTTATAAAAATCGAGCTGATAGTTGTCCGTATTAACAAAATTCCAGTGCGAGCCGTCAAGCTTATTTTCACTTTTAAATTTTTTGTAATCAGGCGAATTTTGGGCGCTGGTATTGTTGGGATAAACGCCTTCGCCTGAAGCCGTTCTCAAACCTTTGATATCTTTGACAGCATATTTGTAATCTTTTGTTCCTAAATTCTGAAACTCTCCGTATTTTTCGTAGTCAACCCATTCTTCCGTTCCGGCATCATAAATCGGAAAAGGTTTCGGATGAACATATATCATAGAATTATTATATTTTTCGGCTGCCGCAAGCATTTTTTGCAAATCACCCGTTTCTGCGCTGTTATTGTTTGCAATTTTTGCTCCGGAACACGAAGAAAGACATACTGCCGCCGCAAACAACAATGTAAATTTAATTTTCACAGCAATCCCCCTATTTCAAAATTAACGAATAATATACAGCAGCAAAACCTGCGCTGCCAGATTTACTGCATATAAAGCAAAAACCGTTTTTAAATTATTCGACGGAAAAAGTTTGTTTACTGCATAATCGTTCATCTGAACGTATACGCATTCGCTTATTGCGCGGATGTCTTTTTTGTTTATTCCGGGCGACATATTTTTTAAAAAATCCACAAACGGAAGGCGGTTTATAAAAAAACTGACTGCCTTTTTTACCGGCCACGGAGCATTTTTGTCATAAATAACGCCGGCATCAGCCCCTATGTCAAAAGCCTTATTTATTTTTTCCTGAAAATTGTCGTCAGCAGCATACCGTTCGGCTATTACAAAACAAACCGTTTTAAAAAACGGAGTCATTTTTTTATATCCGGCTTTTGTAACGGCAATAATTACGTATTTTTGTATGAAAAAAAATATCGCTGCCGGAAACAATGCCGCAAAAATAAGCAGCAATACAAAAAACAAAATATTATACGCGCCGTAAATATCAATGCGTACAAATCTGATTATTCCCAAAACGGCAAAAATCATGTTTGTAAAAATAACCGCAAGCGCAAATGCCATACACTTTCCTATTTTAGGTCCCAGTTCAGGCGCTTCTTCTTTGGAAAGTTTAAAATTAAGGTTGACGTTAAAAGCGTTCATTCAATACCCTTTAACTGCAGCGTGGAGTTTGGAGTGCAAAGAGCTGAGTAAAGCTCTCCAAACTTCTCTTTTCACTTTGTCTTTATTATAAGTTTTATTGACTGAAAAAGCAAAGAAGACGACAGATAATAGAGAAGAGAGAATAGATACGACAAAGACCGCCCTTTTTTTTCTCTATTCTCTATTCTCTATTATTTATTATCTGTATTTAAAAATACTTCTTGCAAAACCAGTAAAAATATAATACATTTGTATTCTAAAAACAAATATATGCTTTTAAGGAATAAAAATGGAAATTTTTGATAAATTACAAATTTTGGCGGACTCTGCTAAATATGACGCAGCCTGCACTTCAAGCGGAGTAGCAAACAATTCTGCTGCAAGCAGCGGCATGGGGAGCACATGCCTTGCCGGAGTATGCCACAGTTTTGCCGCTGACGGGCGCTGCATATCCCTTTTAAAAGTCCTTCAGACAAATATATGTATATATGACTGCAAGTACTGTTTAAACAGAAAATCAAATGCCGAAATAAAAAGAGCTGTTTTCAAACCAGAAGAGCTTGCGGATTTGACCATACAATTTTATAAACGCAATTATATAGAAGGCCTGTTTTTAAGTTCCGGCGTAATAAAAAATCCGGATTACACTTGCGAGCTTATGATCCGCACTTTAATGATTTTACGCAATGAATATAATTTTAACGGCTATATTCACGCTAAAGCAATTCCCGGAGCTGACAATAAACTTTTACAGCAGCTCGGCATGCTTGCCGACAGAATGAGCGTAAATATAGAAATGCCTTCTCAAAGCAGCCTTGCTCTTTTAGCGCCCGACAAAAGTAAAAACTCCATACTGGCGCCGATGAATTTCATAAAAGAAAGCATTTCTGAAAATTGCAGGGATTTAACCGTATATAAAAAGGCTCCAAAATTCGTCCCTGCCGGACAAAGCACGCAGATGATCATAGGCGCTTCGCCGGAAACCGACAGTCATATTTTAAAACTTACGGAAAGCCTTTATAAAAAATATAAACTCAAAAGAGTTTTCTTTTCAGCTTATATTCCTGTGTCTGACGACGCTATGCTGCCGTCATTGGATACCAGTCCGCCTTTGCTCAGGGAACACCGCCTTTATCAGGCTGACTGGCTTATGAGATTTTACAAGTTTGGCGCAAGTGAAATTTTAGACGATAATTCGCCGAATTTTAATCCGTTCATGGATCCCAAATGCAATTGGGCGGTAAATCACCCGGATTTTTTTCCTGTGGAAGTAAACAGGGCATCGTATGAAGAACTCCTTCGCGTGCCCGGCATAGGCGTGAGAAGCGCTCAAAGAATAATAGTTGCCAGACGCTGCAACACTTTGGATTTTTTGTCATTAAAAAAATTGGGTGTTGTCTTAAAACGCGCGCAGTATTTTGTCACATGCAAAGGCAAAAAAAATGACGGTTTGATAATAAAACACGATAATATTTTAAGATCTTTGATGTCGAAAAAAGAGTTTGACATGTACAAAGACATGAATTACCCGAAACAGCTGGATTTTATTGAAGCTGAAAAACTTTTAAACGGAGGACATATCAAGGGGACGGAGGAAATGACATTAATGTCACTTCCTCCGTCCCCTTGATATAGCAGCAATGGCAAATTTTATTAATCGCAATATAATCTATTATTACGACGGAACTTTTGACGGATTTTTATGCTGTGTATTTGAAAGTTTCACGCGCAAAGAAAAACCTGCGGATATCGTAAGCGAAAAAAATATTCAGCCCGGTCTGCTTGAGCGATACCGCATAATGACGGATGCAGAAAAAGCCGGACGCGTGAGGAAATCCATACCGAAAGAAATGGGAAGCGAAGCGCTGCCTTTTTTGGAAAGCGCTCTGATGACATGCCTTGAACATAAAGAAATGCATATGCTTGATTTTATGCGGCTGGGATATAAAACCGGACCGAAAGTTATGAATATGCTTGCAAACGATACGGTGCTGACTCTCACAAAAGCCGTAAAACAAATGACGCACGAAGCGCATAAATTTACGGGATTTGTCCGTTTTTCGGTTTACGAAGGTTTGCTGGTTTCAAAAATAAAACCGAAGAACTTCGTTCTTCATATTCTTGCGCGGCATTTCGCCGAAAGAATGCCGGACGAAAAGTTTGTGATTTATGATGAAACCAACAAATTTATCTGCGCTTATGCCAAAGGCAGATACGTTATTTCAGAATCTGACGAAGTGAATATTCCGAAAGCTGACGCCGAAGAGCAGGCTTACAGGGATTTATGGAAGATGTTTTATGACACAATCGCCGTTAAAGGACGCGAAAATCCAAAATGCCGCATGACGCTCATGCCTAAAAGATATTGGAGCAATATGACGGAATTTCAGTAACGGCAGAGAGCGGTTTGGGAGCGGCAAAGCCGCAATATCCGGCTGCTCGCAAAGCGCGCTAAATAATTCGCCCGCTATTTACAATGCTATTTTTTTACTATAGCAGACTAACTTAATATAGTCTCGTTTATCAGAAATGATTTTCGAGGAAATTTTAATTTTTTTATGACGCGCATACCCGAAGAAATTAAAATTTAACTGAGAAATGGGACTATATTAAGTTAGTTTGCTATAAAATCAACATCCCTGCGGATTGAAAGATAACTTCAGGCTTATACTAACTTTCTTATTAATTCTTCTTTATCTCCGTAAAGCATGTCTATCATCGGTATTTCTATCATAGTATAACATCCGGGCTGCTGTTTCATTGAGGCCCTTGCGGCCGCGACAAGAATCTGTGCGGTAAGAGCCGGATTATTTATTTTCATTTTAAATTCAAATATCTGGTTATGCGTTTTTCCTGAAACGCCCTTTCTTACCATATGTACGCCGTGTCCGGTGTCTTTCAAAGCGTCGACATCGTCAACTTTTATCACATGCGTTTCATCGTGAACAAAATACTCGTCGGATTTTATCTTTTTTGCTATTTCGTCAAAATTATAACCGTCTTCAATTTCAATATAAACCATTCTGCGGTGCACGGATGCGCCTGACGGTATAGTCATTGACAAAGAGTTTTTTACGCCCTTTATCGCTTTAACGGCTGCGGAATGCCCCATAGACATTCCCGGACCAAAATTTGTATATGTTATTCCTTTAGGAGCTGCGATTTCAATAAGAGCGCGCACAACCGAATCCGATCCGGGATCCCAGCCTGCTGAAAGTATGCTGACTTTACCGGACTCTTTTGCCGCTTTATCAAGTTTTTCGCGCACCGCAGCAATATTTTGATGTATATCAAACGAATCTACGGTGTTTAGTCCGCTTTTAAGACACTCTTCGGCAATCTCCGGTATATCGCGCGAAGGTCTGCAAAGAATAGCGACATCAGGTTTTATTTTAAGTCCGGAAAGTTTTTTTACAATCTGTATGCCGGCTAATTCTGCATTGTTTTTTGAGTCGGCATGTTCGCTTATTACTCCCGCAATCTCAAAATCTTTCGCGCAAATCAAAGCTTCAAAAACATATTTTCCAATATTGCCGTATCCTGCTATTGCCGCTTTAATCATTGTTAAACACGCTCCTTCTTTATAATTTACTTTAATGCCGCGTCCTTAAAACAGTTGTCATTACAGCAACCGGCGCTTGCCGTTTGCAGCTGCCGTTCTCCATTCGCTATTCTCCGCCGTTATTTCTCTGTCGTATAACTATATCCTTTTCCGGCCTTTTTCACTTTTGCCGCGCCGGGAAAAGGAAGGTGCGTGCCGGCTATCAAAAGTTTTTCTTTGGAGGCTTTTTCAAGAAATTGTTTTCTGGTTTTTGCTGATTTCTCGGCGTCAATGTCAAAACGTCCGCTTATATCCGGCCTCGGAAACTGCAAGTCGGCGCAATGAATTAAATCCGCGATAAATAACAATTTATTTTCACCGGACTCAAGTAAAAAAACCGCTTGGCCCGGAGTATGCCCGCTCGCATCTAACGCTTTTATGTTTGAAGTTACCATATCATCATAATTAAAAATTTTTACGGAATCGCCGTATGCCGAAACGGTCTGCTTTGCCATATCAAAATTTTCCTGCCTTGACGGAAACTCTTCCGCCGATTTGTCGGAAAGCCAGAAATCATATTCGTTTTTTCCGATTTTCACCGCGGCATTAGGAAAAACGATTTTATCATCTTTGACAAGACCGCCGATATGATCTCTGTGCATATGCGTAATAAGCACAATCGTTATGTCTTCCGGTTTTACATTAAGTTTTTCCAATCCTTCCATAAGCCCTTTTCCAAAACCTGTGTCGATAAGAACCGTTTCTTCGCCGTCTTTTATCAAATATGTCATAACGGCCGTCGGGGCTTTTCCGGAAGGAACGTATTTTTTCAAAATCTTTTCATCGGCGCCTTCAAAAACAGAAAGATCGCGTTCGCCGACAGAATCGGCAATTGCCCAAACTTCGACATTGCCTATTTTATAGAGTTTCGGTTCATTTGCCTGCTGGGCAAAAACCGCTCCAAAACAAAACATTATGACGCAGCATACTGCTAAACTTTTCTTTATCATGCTTTTCTCCTTTTAACTCTTCACTCTGATATTAGCTATCTTTCAACATAATCATACGGAGTTCTTTGGTACACAAAATAATTAAGCCAGTTATAAAACAGAAGATTGGCGTGCGCTTTCCACGTTATAACGGGTTTATTATCAGCATTATTTTCGGGAAAATAATTTACAGGTTTTTCTATGGCAAGCCCTTTATCCAAATCCCGGAAATATTCATTCGCGAGAGTATTTCTGTCGTATTCGGAATGTCCTGTTATGAAAAAATTTTTTGAATCTTTGTCGCACGCCATATATATGCCGGCATCTTTTGAACGGCTGAGAATAAGAAGCCCGTCATTGCGCTCCACCGCATTTTCGTCCAGACCCGTATGTCTTGAATGAGGAGCGTAAAAAATATCGTCAAATCCGTCAAGAAGCAGATGCCCCCGTACCGTTTTTTTATGCTCAAAAACGCCGAACATCTTTTTATCCAATATATGCTTTTTAATTCCGTAATGATAGTACAAAGCCGCCTGCGCACCCCAGCAAATATGGAAAGTCGAAAAAACATTCGTTTTCGACCATTCCATAACGGCGCACAGTTCCCGCCAATAATCCACTTCTTCAAATTCCAGCATTTCCACGGGAGCGCCCGTTATGATCAATCCGTCAAAATGTTTGTCTTTGACGTCTTCAAACGTTTTGTAAAATTTAAGAAGATGTTCGGCCGGAGTATTTTTTGATGTATGGCTTGCAGTTTGAAGAAGTTCGACGTCAACCTGTAAAGGCGTATTTCCTATGAGACGCAAAATTTGCGTTTCCGTCTCAATCTTTTTAGGCATCAAATTAAGTATGGCTATTTTCAGCGGACGGATATCCTGCATCATGGCGCGATTTTCGTCCATAATAAATATATTTTCTTCGTTTAAAATTTTGTGCGCCGGTAAATCTTTCGATACTTTGATCGGCATAATTACAAACTCCTTTAAAGACAATTAATAAATACGGGGCTCTCTAAAAACCCTACTTTTGTCATTGCGGGCTTGACCCGCAATCTATGCTTCACGACGAGATTGCGGCTCGGAGGCCGCAATGACGACACTGAAAATACAGG
>WRNH01000004.1 GCA_009776745.1 Endomicrobiia bacterium
GTCCTGACAGAAACATACCCGCCGTAAACACTTCTACCCACCGTGCTGCCGGTAATAGTAACATCATTGCCGGAAGCCATGGCTGATGTACCTTTATTTACAGAAGTATACCCGCCGAAAACTTCACCATCTACCGTACTGCTGGTGATGGTTACAGTATTATCGAAAGCCGCAGCGGACTTATCTTTATTGTTAGAAACCTCCCCAACATCAGCAGACCCGCCGTAAACGCTGCTCACCGTGCTGCCAATAATAGTAAAAGTATTCCCGGAAGCCAAGGCATAACCATGTTCACCGGCAGAAGCAAGCCCGCCGTAAACACTTCTATTCACCGTGCTGCCGGTAATAGTAACATCATTGCCGGAAACCGTGGCTGTACCTTTATTGACAGAAGCTTGCCCGCCGAAAACATAGCCGCCGGAAGTACTGCCTACCGTACTGCCAATAATAGTGACAGTATTGCCGGAAGCCAAGGCGGAACCGTAATTATTGACTTGGGCCTGCCCGCCGGAAATATCATTGTTTATCTTACTGGAGGTGATAGCAATATCATTGCCGGAAACCGTGATTGAACCATTATTATCGACATAAGCATATCCGCCGAAAACCATGCCGCTTACCGTGCTGTTGGCGATGGCTGCAGTATTACCGGAAACCAAAGCTGAACCGTCTTTACCGACAGAAATCTCCCCGCCGTAAACGCTGCTCACCGTGCTGCCGGTAACAGCAACGGCATTATCTGAAACCGCGGCTGAACCGTCCCCTTTATATACTTCAGCATACCCGCCGGAAATACTATCGTTTACCGTACCGCTCGCAATAGTCACAATATTATTGTCAGCTGCGGCAGAACCGGACCTGCTCCATGCATATCCGCCGTAAATTGCGCCTAAAGACGGTATGCCGCTTATTGTTATTGTAGTGTCGGCGATAGTTACTCTATTGTCTTTAGCTGAGGCAGAACCGAAATCGCTATAGACTTCCGCGCCAGCAACCCATGAGCCCACTGTGCCGCTCGTGATAGCTACACTATTATTGTAAGCCATTGCAGAACCTGAACCGGAATCTATACCAGTGTTCCCTCCGGCAAAACCTCCACTCACCGTAGAGCTTGTGATTGTAATACTGTTATTATTGGCTGTAACAGCGCCGGACCAGGAATCGCTCCATGCATCCCCGCCATAAACTCTGTACGTTTTGGCGCCGGTAATAGTTACAATATTGTTATCAGACGCAGTAGAACCGGATTTGCTTCTGGCATCCCCGCCGTAAACATAGCCGCTAACTGCACTATCTATAATACTCACAATATTATTACTGGCCTCAACAGAATCAAAACCGGAGTAGTTTTGGGCATATCCGCCGTACACTCCGTAGCCCGTCACCGTGCTGCCGATAACGGTTACGCTATTATTATTAGCCTTTGCAGAGCCGCCATAGCTGTAGGCCTCTCCGCCGTAAATGCGCCCTCCCCGTACGTTGCTATCTACAATATTTACAACATTGTTACTAGTCTCAACAGAACCAAAACCGGAGTCGTTTTGGGCATATCCGCCGTAAACAGAAGCGTCCACCGTACTGCTGGTAACCGTAACAATATTATCATTAGGATCTTTCATACCACTGAGGTTGCTCCAGTCCCAAAAACCATTATTGTCTTTATCCCCGTTACCGTAAACATGGTGCGACACATCAGTACTAATAACGGTTACAGTCTGCCCGGCTAACCCCTGAACAGCAAAAAATAATAATAATGCCAAACAAAAAACCGCTGCACGCTTAAAATAAAACAATACCGCAAAAAACAATGACAATGCTTTTTTCATGATTTTTCTCCCTTTTTTAACGGCAGAGTGGAGAGTGAAGAGTGGAGATATTGTGTTTTCGCTGAGGCAAAACTCCTTATCTTCACTTTTCACTCTCAACTCTTCACTCTTTTTATTACAACATCTATTCCCACAAAGACGCCAGCGGGACGGCATACATATTGTTTCTGAACATTATCGTATTTTCTCCGCTGTAAAGCACAATGCCCGTAAACTTTTTATTGCCTGCCATATTTTCTTTAAACCAGCGAATATGTTTAAAATCCGAAGAATCCGCCACAGCACTTGATTTAACTTCTATGGCCGTTATGGCGCCGTCAGAATCTTCTATTAAAAAATCGATTTCTCTTTTTGCCCTGTCTCTGTATTGATATAGATCGTAATGTCCCGAAAAATCTATTTGGGCGGCAAGTTCGTTAAAAACCAATGTTTCAATAAGTTTGCCGGATTTATCAGAATCCAATAAAACGTCCTCTTCTTTCCAATCAAGACTGTTTACCATTGTTCCGGTATCGGTAGAGTATATTTTTTCTTTTTTGCCTACTCTGTCATAATCCGTTTTTAGCCACGGCTTAACGCTTTCAAACAAAAAAAGAATTTTTAGCGCATTAATATACGTTCCCAGCGTAATTTTTGAAACTGCCAAATTAGAACCTATGTTTGATAAGTCCATATATTTTCCTGACCAGGAATTTAAAATCGCAAATAATTCTTTTATAATGTCTTGTCTTGAAATGTTTGCTATACTTTTTAAATCTCTTTTAAATAAAGCTTCTCTGTAATCTTTATGCCAATCCTTTCTGTCCCGTTTATGCATTTTTACGGCTTCCGGATATCCGCCCCTGAAAGCCATCTTGATTATCGTTTCTTTGTCAAAGCCTTTTATTTGCGACGGAAAATCTTTACTGAAACATTTTTTTATGAAAGACGGACGTCTTCCAAGAATTTCGCCGTTTGTAAGAGGTCTTAAGCGTATGTTTTTTACCCTGCCGGCCAGACTTTCGGAAACTTCCGGCAAAGAGGTAATGTCCGCAGAGCCCGTCAGCAAAAATTGTCCGCGGCGGTTATTGTTATCGACAACCTGTTTTACGGCAGACACAATATCAGGAGCTTTTTGAACTTCATCTATAATCATAGAGCCTTTTGCGTGTTTTACAAAAGTTATAGGATCATCCAATGCGGACTTCAGAAGCCCTTTATCGTCTAAAGTTCTAAATATAAAATTTTCCGGAGCGTTTTTTGTGATATGCTTTATAAGAGTGGTCTTACCGCATTGGCGGGCGCCCGACAATGTAACGACCCTGCGTTTTCTTAAAGCGTTTTCAATAGAAACGTTTTGCCATCTGTAATATTCTTTCATAACAAACACCTTTTTTACATATTTGCCGACACCGTTATTTATATCATAATTTTGGCGTTTTGTAAAATATTTTAATGGCGTTTTGTATAGTTTAAGTATGGCGTTTTATATAATATCACAAAATTGCGGGGCAAGTATAGGGCAAGCCACAGGACAGTCAGGACAGTATTTCAATAAGCATAAATATTATACAGACAACTTTAAAATTTGAATTGTTGGAAAAGCAAATAACCGTTTATCATTGATAATTGCCGTTCCCGCCGTCAAAATCCACGTCGTCGACGGTTCTTATTGTCAGGGTTTTTTCGGCTGCGTCTTCTTTTTTGTAATCGGACGCTCTTTTGCCTTGGTTATCTTTATCTTTTATATTGGCGCCGGCCTGAATTAAAACGTTCATAAAATTTTCCGACGGGGCGTAGTGCGCCGCGTACATCAAAGGCGTTTTGCCTTCATTGTCTCTAGCTTTTACATTCACTCCGGATTTGATAAGAAATTTCATCATCGCAAAAGAATTATGTCTTGCGCAGTGCATTAGAGCGTTTTTACCGTCATTATCGCGCGCGTTGATATCGGCTTTTTTCTTAGCGAGCGCTTCCATATTTTTCACAAGCGCATACCGTGAACCGTAAAGAAACGCGGTCAGTCCTTCATTATCTTTTACATTGATTTCCGCGCCGGCTTTGATCAAAATCTGCACGGTTTCGGGTTCCAAACCGTTATAGGTATTCATAAAAGCGTACATTAAAACGGTGCGCCCTTCATTGTCAATGCTTTTTATATTTGCTCCGGCTTTTATAAGTATGTTTATAATATCCGGTTCGGGATAATTTTTTGCCGCGCACATCAATATTGTCTGTCCGTTTTCGTCTTTTGCTTTGACATCAGCTCCGGCTTTTATCAAAGCTTGGATATTTCGTACGCCGTTTTCGCGCCGCATTAATGTTTTAAACATTATTTTGTTCAAATTATCTTTTTTATATATTTCCTTAACGTCCGCGCCCGCTTTGACAAAAATATTAAAAATCCGGGAAGTTAAACCGTTTTCAGCCGCGTACATTGCCGCGGTTTTGCCGTTTTTGTCTTTTGTATTAAGTTTTGCGCCGGCTTTTATCAAAACATTTGCCGTATCAGCCAAAGAATTTTCCGCGGCATACATCAACGGCGTTTTGCCTTCATTGTCGACCGCATTCACATTCGCGCCGGCTTTGACAAGCATTTTAATAATTTCAATATTGCGTACATTTTCTAAAGCGTAAAATAAAGGCTTTTCGCCTTTTTCATTGGCAATATTCGGATCTGCTTTATTTGCCGTAAGAACTTTCACCGCTTCGGGATTGACCATTTTGCCGGCGGTATCCGTCGCAAAACTGCAGAGAGCCGCCATCAAAGGCGTGTCGCCGTTTTCATCTTTTAAATTAATGTCCGCGCCCATTTTTATCAAATCGGCAATGGCCTGCGCATGCGCTTTTTCATTGCCGATCTCGTCAGGATATGCATAGATCATCGCGTGCAATGCCGATATGGCGTTTGAATGTTTTACATCCGTCATACTTTCGGGTTTGGCTCCGGCTTTTATCAGAATTTCATACATGTCCGCGTCGGATGCGGCTTTAAAAGGCATGCCTTTTTTAAAATCCGCTCCGGAGTCAAGCAAAATTTGAAGCATTTGCGCGTTTGCGGCATACATTAAAGCTGTCCGGCCTTCTTTGTTTTTTGCGTTGATTTCCGCGCCCGCTTTGATCAAAGAACGCGCAAAACTTTTGCTGCCTGCATAAACCGCGTACATCAAAAGAGTATTACCTTTTTTATCGGCGTATTTTGCGTCAATATTTGCGCCGGCTTTGATCAAAATATCCATTTTTTCCGCATTTGCGTACATTAACGGGATCCTTCCGGCAATGTCTTTTGCGTTTAAATCAATTCCTTTTGATTTCGCCAATATGTCGAGGATCTCCGGACTTGATTCCATTACCGCTTCAGTCAAAAGAGGGTAGCCTTCTTTGGTTTTTACGTTCACGTCCGCGCCCGCTTCGGCCAAAAATTTTACGATTTCAGGATCTCTGTCGGGCTTATGTATATCAATGCCGAAAAATACGTCTTCGTAAATGTGCAAACCTCCCAAAGCCGCATATATAAGAGCCGTTTGATTTTCTTTATCTTTCGCGTTCACGTCGGCTTGCGCTTCAATCAACAATTTAACTGCTTTTGCGGACGACGCAAATCCGGCGGCATACATCAGCGAAGCAAGCCCTCTGTTATCTTTAACATTTATATCCGCTCCGTTTTTTATGAGAGTTTTTACGATCTCGGCGGCAATATTTTCGTCCGTTACGGCGATAAGGCAATGGATCAAAGGCGTGCGCCCTTCATCGTCTTTATCATTTGCCTGCGCTCCGGCGTCAAGCAAAACGTCGATTATTTTGAGGTTCGGATTTTTTTCTCCGGCGGCGACCATCAAAGGCGTAAGTCCGGAAGAGTTTCTTTTATTTACGTTTTTTTCATTGACGGATATTTTCAGCTGATCTAAATTCCCTTCTTTTACGAGTTCGTCGATCTCAAGAAGCGCGTTTCTTAAAAGCGTGATCACCCTTTTATCTCCGGCCCTTTCCGCAAAAGACAATGCCGTATTTCCGGCTGCGTCTTTTAACGCGGCATCCGCTCCGGCGTCTAACAGCATTTTAATTTTTTCCGGCTGCGCAGGGATTATGGAGGCGGCAGACATCAAAGGCGTCATACCGTTAGCCGTCTTTTCATTTAAATCGGCGCCGGCTTTTATTAAAAGTTCAACGATCTGCGGATCTGCCGTCATGACCAAAGGCATTATGCCGTAAGAACCGGTAATATTTACGTCCGCTCCGGCTTGTATAAGAATATCTATAATTTCCGCGTCTTCAAGACCTTGCACGGCTATCAGCAAAGGAGTGTCGCCTTTATTATCTCTTGTGTTTATGCCTCCGGAAGCAGCGGCTTCTTTTATCTTATCTTTAAAATCTTCCGCTCTTTCGCGGCTTTCCAGCAGTTTGAAAATATCGGATCCTCCGGCTTTTTTTTCGGTTTCAAGCAAATACGTTAAAACCGCGCCCGACGCTCCCGCGTCCGCGGCTGTCTGTAAAACCGAATTGCCTTCTTTGTCTGTCATATTGATATTGTCCGCGTTTACGGCTGCCTTTATTTTTTGCAGATCCCCTTCTTTAACGATCCGGAAAATATCCTCATCCGCCGCAAAAGAATTTGCGGCGAAAAAAAACATGCACGTAAAAATCAATTTAAAAAAATTCATGACATTTCCTTGAAAAGCGGAGAAACAGATAATAGAGAACAGATAAAAGAGAATAGATAAAAGATAATAGATACGATTAACGGCTTTTGTTCAATTGGATATTGCCGCAGTAATATCGCACTTCCCCCGGACACGCCATATCTTTTCTCAGCCGTCAGTTGTTACTTGCCGTTTAGTCTTTGGTATCTATTCTTTATTATCTATTATCTATTCTCTGCCGTTACCTATATTTTCGCCATAAACTCAATTCTTAAAAATGAAGCGTCTTGTGCGTCTTTATAATAAAAATCGCCGGGAATAAAATATTCGCCTAATATGTAAGAACTGAAATTTTTGGAGAAATTATACCCCACTCTGCAGCGTATCAAATCTCCCCTGTGTTTTCCTGTGCCGAAAATCGTGCCTGCGGTGTTCGTTATCGTTTCATTTGCGTAAACAAAATTATAACTTGTGATTATCGACATTTTTTCTAAAGGTTTAAAAGTCGCTTCAAATTTTAACATCTGCAAATTTGTCCAATAACCCAAGCCGGACTCCCGTATATAAAGCACATGCATTATCTCAGACAGCATCGGAAAGCGTCCAAAAACGGGATTCCATGCTTCGACCGTTTTCGTGCTTTCATCATCTCCGGAAAGGTAGACATATCCTATGCTGAACGGCTTTACAATATCCTTAACCGGAATATCCAAATACGCGTATCCGCCGAAAGCGCGGCCTGCCTCATCTCCGTAATTGCCCAGCTGCGCCGCGGCCTGCGCACGCACGGCGGCTTTTCCCATATCGTATTTAACGTAAGATCCGAAAACGTTTATCGACACGTCTTTGCCGAACGGACCCGACTCTTCCGTTTTCAGCATATAATACGGCTCTATGTAAAGTTTTTCATTGATTTTGCTTCTGCCGTAAATTACAAAAGCCTTTTCAAGCGAATCATTTAATTTTTTGTCTTTATCGTTGATAACGGACAATTCATCGTATTCGGGATCATATATGCCTAAAAGTTCGATACTGCTTTCCGTCGTGGAATATCTTATTCTTGCGGCATTAAAATAAAACGTCCTTGAGCCGTCCAAAGGCGTTCCGTCGGCAAACAAAAAACCTTCTCCGTATTCGGAGAGCGGCAAATCCATTCTTCCGGCTTTTATGTCAATTGCGCCAAAGAGTTTTGGAATGTTAAAAAAAAGATTGTCGATAACGGTTTCGTCTATATCGTATTGCGCATCGCCTAAGGCATTGTATATGTACGAACGGCTCTCATTGGTGAGCTTTCCGTAAATTGAAAAAATATCATAAAAGTCTGCCAAAACGCCTCCGGAAAATTTGAATCTGAAATAACTTTGTTCATCGTCTGCCAAGCCCGCATGCACGCTATGATTATAAAATTCATAACGTATCCTTGCAGCCCCGTCAAAAATCAAACCGATCTTTTTTTCCGCATCCGCCAAAACCGTCTGCGCCGCAAATAAAGCAAGCGCCAATATAATTAAAACTTTTTTCATTTTTTCTCCCCTTTTTTAACGGCAGAGTGGAGAGTGAAGAGTGAAAAGTGAAGATACTGCAATGACATTGTTTTTGTCGTATCTTCACTTTTCACTCTTCACTCTTCACTTTTTATTTATTACTATCTTTCCCTTCACCCATTTTAGAATGTCGGATAAAACTTCCGGCGAAAAGGTTTGTTCTATAAACGGGTATTCCGCGGGCAGTCCGGTTTTGCATTCCTGAAACATATGGTTTAAACCTTTATATATTTTAAACGCCGCGTCTCTGTTGCCGCTTTTTTCCAATGCTTGTCTCATGGCGTTTATATTATTTTTCGGCGAAATCTGTAAATCTTTACTTCCCCACAAAGCAAGTACGGGACATTTTACTTCTTCAAGCGCGTCAGCCGGATTATATCTTAAAAAATTACGCATCCATGCGCCCGTGTATTCGTTGGTATACTTACGAATAAAATCCGCTTTGCCGACGCCTTTTGGAAACTCCGAAGGAGTAAAATTATCATACCTTTTCCCGAGATATTGAATCAAATCGTTTTTCTGCTGCCCTATATTTTCAGAGGCCATAACTATTCTCATGACTTCTTTGGTTATTTTGATCTCGTTCTTCAGTTCTTTTTTGCCGATTTTTGCGGCTTTGCCTGTCATCTCTTTCCGCTTTAAAACAATTTCGCTGCCTGGCAGAGCGTATCCGGCAAGCAAAATGGTAAACATAATGCGTCTTTGTTTTGCGGTTATCATTGAAGCTATCGCGGCGCCTTCGCCATGGCCTATCAATCCTATATTTTTAACGTCGATCTCTTTTCTCGTTTTAAGATATTCTATCGCAGCTGACGCGTCTTTGGCAAAATCTTCCGTTGACGCGAAATTAAAAACTCCGCCGGAATCCCCCGTGCCTCTGTCGTCATAACGCAAAACCGCAATGCCGTTTTTTGTAAGATAATCCGCAATTACAAAAAAAGGCCTGTGTCCGGCAAATTCTCCGTCTCGGTTATGCGGTCCGCTGCCGCTGATAAGCACAACCGCCGGAAATCCTTCGGCTTTGCTGCCGTATGGCATCGTGAGCGTTCCGGCAAGTATTATGCCGGCGTCTTTATTTTGAAATTTTACTTCTTCCCAAACATACTCATAATTAACGTTTTTTGCTTTGCCGCCGATAACATTATCCCCGCTCTCCGCAGCAGTTTCGCCGTTTTTTGACGGCCGCTGAGGCTTGTTAACTTCTTCCTTTGAAAAAATTACGCCGAAATCCATCTTTTCCCAGACAAATTTACCGCGTATTACGCCGTCTTTGCCCAGAACGCCTTTATAATCGGATGCATGCTCTATTATTTTAAATTGCAGAACGTTTTCTTCAAAATTTACGGAAGACGCCTTTATTTCCGATTCATCGTCAGTCATGCCGCCAAGCGACGCAAAATACGTTTTTTTGTTTTTCGTAATGTTCAGCACGACTTTTCTGTAAATCCCGTGTCCGCCGACAACGGCAAACCAGCGTCCGGTAATGTCCGGCTCTTCCGTATTATCAATACCGTAAGACGGCTCGGGAGCGGAATATATGCCGTTTTGGGAACTCTGTTCCGCGAAAGAATTTTGTTCCGCTACAAAAATACCTGAGAAAAAAAGAATCAGAGGCGCAAATACATAGAGGCATAAGCGCACAGACGCCGCCTTTTGTCTTTGCCGTTTCCATGCCTCTATGCCTCTGTACATGCATGCCTCCGCATTTGATTTTTCTTCACAATTTAAGATATAATACCAAAGTATTTCTAAATATTCAAAGAAGCAAAGCTTTGAAGCTTAGCTTCGGAACTAAGTTCCAAAGGATTTAATTGCAATGAGAAGAACATTTCAGCCAAACAAAGACAGAAGAAAAAAGAAAATCGGCTTTATGGCCAGGATGGCAACCCCGGGCGGAAGAAGAGTGCTCAGCGCCCGCAGAAGAAAAGGCCGTAAAACGCTAAGCGCATAAAGGCAGAAGATGGGATGATGGGAGGTTGAGAAGATGAGCAACGGCAACAGTTTGATTGACACAGCACCTCTCAACATCCCAATATCCCATCTTCTTATCTTCTAAAATGAAACGGTTTTCTTTTTCTTATCGCGAAAGGCTTCATTTGCAGAAAGACTTTAAAAAAGTTTTTAAATTCGGGCGTAAACTCGAAAATAAAGAAATAAAAATTCTGGCTTATATAAATGAAGGGCGCCGTATCAGACGGCTCGGACTGGTCACTCCGCGCAAAGTCGGGACTGCCGTTATAAGAAACCGGACTAAAAGAAGATTGAGGGAGATTTTCAGAACAAATAAGCATTCGCTGGAACCCGGTTTGGATTTGATATTTATATCCAAACCCGAAACAGCATCGCTGGATTACGGAAGTTTGAAAAAGATTATTCTCGATTCACTTAAAAGCGCAAAACTTTATAAAGGCAATTAGTAATGAGTAGTTAGTAATTAATGAGTGCGCGGAACGCGCACCTAATGATAAGCGGGGCTTTGCCCCGCACAACAATTATTCATTACTCATTACTAATTACTCATTGCCGTTAAAAGGTTTTTTTATGAAACAAATTGCGCTTTTTTTGATTAGATGTTATCAGGCAGTATCTTCAACTCTTCCTCCAAGGTGCAGGTTTACCCCGAGCTGTTCCGCTTATGCTTATCAGGCAATAGAAATATACGGTTTTTTTAAAGGGTCGTTTTTAGCGTTCAAAAGAATTATCCGCTGCCACCCGTTCTGTAAAGGCGGCGAGGATCCGGTACCGATTAAAATAAAGAGTGAAAAGTAAATTGTAGAGATAAGAGAGAATAGAGTATAGATAATAGATACGGCAACGGCTTAACTGCAGGCAATGAATAATAAAATCTGTTTTATCTATTCTCTATTATCTATTATCTGCCGTTAAAAAAGGGTTTCCAAATGAATAAAAACACAATTTTGTTTGTAGTTTTCTCAGCATTAACTATCTTTATATGGTATGTTTTTGTAGCTCCGCCGCAACAGCAGCGCCAGCAGCAGAAACAGGAGCCCGCGCTGGAATCCGGCGAAGAGCCGCGCAGCTCTTTGGATTTGCAGTCGGAACCGCTTTCGCTTAAAACCTTGGATTCTGCAGCGATCAAAGACAGCATAAAAATAGAAAAAGAAGAAATTAAAGTTGAGACCGAAAAATATAAAGCCGTATTTTCAAACAGAGGCGCGTCAATTTTGAGCTGGTCTATTAGAGAAAAGAACGGACAGTGGATTGATTTGGTGCTTCCGCAGGCAGCTCCGGTAATGGCAAACTTTCCGGGTTCAAATTATAAAATCGTTTCACAATCCAACGAAAAAATAATTTTTGAGCATATATCCCACGAAGGCTGGAAAATTACAAAAACTTTCAGGCTTACAGATGATTATATGCATAATGTGATTATAAATCTTGAAAGAATAAGCGGCGAAGCGCCGCTTCCGCGTATAGATCTTGAATGGGGTCCCGGCCTTGGCACCGATATAAAAGAAATGAAAGAAAATCTTGCCGTCACAAGAGTGATCGCTTATACGGCAGACAAGCCCGGAAAACTCAGAAAACTTAAAAAAGAGTCCGAATCTGCGCCAATGTTCAGATGGTCGGCTTTGGACAACAGATATTTTCTTGCCGCGTTTATACCTGAAAACCCGATCGATTTTGACCGAATAATCCCTTCAAGGCTTGATAAAAAACATCCGTATTCGATGGCGCTGACGGCAGCAATTCCAAAAGACAGCGAAAAGAAAGAATATTCCGTCGATTTTTATTTGGGGCCTAAAGGATACACATATTTAATGTCATACAATTTAGGGCTTGAAAAAGCCGTAGATTTCGGATTTTTCGGATTTTTAGGCAAAGCAGCGTTTGCAATTTTAACTTTTCTTTATAAAATAACTCACAATTACGGCTGGGCAATCATACTTCTTACCATAATGATACAAATCCTAGTTATGCCGCTGACATTAAAAAGTTTTAAAGCCGCGGCAGCCATGAAACGCGTACAGCCCATGATAAAAGAAATTCAGGACAAATATAAAGGCAATCCGCAAAGATTAAACGCGGAAATGTTAAACATTTATAAGACCCAGAAAGTCAATCCTTTGGGCGGATGTCTGCCTATGCTTTTGCAGCTTCCCATTTTCTGGGCATTTTTTATGATGCTCCGCAATGCTTTTGAGCTCAGAAACGAAGGCTGGATTTTGTGGGTAAATGATTTGTCGGCAGCGGACCGGTTTATGCAGATAAGCGGATTTAATTTAAATCTTCTGCCTTTAATTATGGGCATAGGGATGTTTTTACAGCAGAAAATGACGATGGCGTCCGCAGATCCCACGCAAAAAAGAATTATGTACATAATGCCGGTAGTGTTTACGTTCATGTTCTGGACATTTCCGTCGGGGCTTGTGCTTTACTGGCTCACAAACAGCGTAGTTTCCATGATATTGCAGTATTTTGTAATAAAAAAAGAACAAAAAAAGACAAAGTGAAAAGTGAAGATAGGTTTCGGTTTTCCCCGAAACACATTATTTTCACTTTTCACTTTCCGCTTTGCCGTTATCACTGGAGTTAAAAAATGTCAGAAATTGAAATGACGGGAAAAAACGTAGAAGAAGCTATAAAAAAAGGCCTTGAAAAGCTCGGCTGCACAAAAGAGCAGGTCCAGATAAAAGTTTTGGACGAAGGAACTACGGGACTTTTCGGTCTTATGGGCGCAAAACCCGCAAGAGTTCTTATTGCCGGCAATGCGAAAGCGGTTGAAGCCGACCCGAAAGAAGCCTGCAAAAAAACGGAAAAAATCTTGTCCGGCATAGCGGCTAAAATGGGGATCGGCATCAAAAATATTAAATCGAATTTCGGCACGGACAGCGTTAACGTCGAAATAGAGGCCGAAGACAGCGGATTTATTATAGGCAAAAACGGTCAGACTTTGGACGCTTTGGAGCATATCGCGCAAATAATGGTCAGCAATGATTTAAACGCTAAAATAAAAGTTAATCTGGACTGTGAAAACTACAGAAAAAAACAAAACGACAAACTTAAAGTTCTTGCGGATAAAGCGGTCGAATACGTCAGCCGCACTGGCAAAATATACCGTTTTGACCCGATGAACGCCAAAGAAAGAAAAATCATACATACATACTTGAAAGACAATCCGAAAATAGAAACTTTTTCCGAAGGCGAAGGCGCAATGCGAAAAGTAGCAATAAAGCCTTCAAAGAAAATAGCTTAAAAAAGAGTGAAAAGTGAAGAGTGGAGAGTGAAGATACTGCAGCAGCGTCGCTTTTGTCGTATTTTCACTTTTCACTCTCCACTTTTCACTCTGCCGTTAAAAAGGGGGCTTAAAAAATGAAGAAAATTTTATTTTTGTCTTTGCTGTTTGTTTTTTGTTTTAGTTTGCAGGCATACGCGGTTCCGCCTTATAAGATAGACGACAAGGCGTCAAAAAATCTTGACGCGCCGGATCCGGTTTTAAAAAAATCCGATAAAATAATCATTGTTTTTCCCGAAAACGGAAAATATAAAAAGAACGTATTTCCCAAATCCGCAGCGGCAACGGCAGGCAAATTAAATCTCGCTTTCCGCAAATACACAAGCGACGTTTCCGTAACCGACGCGAATATGACAATGGAAGAAGCAAAAGAGTATGCCGCCAAAAATAATTTCACGCATATAGCATATCCCAAAATATTAAACTGGGGAGAACATTTAACGGCCGTCAGCGGCAGAAGAGTCAATATTTCCATGCATATGATCGTCTTTGACGCGGTCAGCAATAAAACCGTGCACGACTGTATAATTTACGGAAACGGCTCCAAATTCGCCGTAGCCGTAATAACTCCCGACGCTTTGCTTGATAAACCTTTAGACGCATACGTAACAACTTTATTTGAAGGCAAAAAGAAATAAACATCCGCATTTGCGCGGGGAGCATATTTCAACAATATGAACTATTTAAGCGAAGATACCATCGCCGCATTATCTACGGCGGCGGGACATTCCGCAATTGCAGTCATCCGCCTTTCCGGGGGACATTCGTCCCGCATAATAGAGAAAATTTTTAAACCTTCTTCTAAAAAAGAAGCTCAGGTTCGGCACGGTTTTATCGTTGACAGCGGCAAAAAAATCGACGAGGCGCTTTGTACCTTTTTTAAAGCGCCGAATACTTATACCGGCGAAGATATGGCTGAAATCTCAACGCACGGAAATCCCGTCATCATAAAAGAAGTGTTAGACCTTTTATACAAAAACGGCGTACGCGCCGCGGGCCCCGGAGAGTTTACTTACAGGGCTTTTATCAACGGTAAAATGGACCTTGCCGAAGCGGAAAGCGTCTGCGCTCTTATTACAAGCAAAACCGAAACAGCCGCAAAAGCCGCATTGAATAATGTCAGCGGGGAATTCTCTTCAAAAATAAAAGGCCTCGAAGATGCCCTTACCAACCTGCTTGCATATCTTGAAGTTTCGCTTGACCATCCCGACGAAGAAATAGATTATCTTACAAGAGAACAAAAACTTGAACGCATTGAAAATCTGATTTCAGAAATAAAAAAATTAAGCGAAGCTTACAAAATAAGCCAATACCTGCAAAAAGGCTTAAGAGCGGCAATTATCGGGAAACCCAATGCCGGAAAATCTTCGCTTTTAAACGCGATTCTCGGACGCAACCGCGCGATAGTTACGGAAATAGCAGGCACAACAACAGATACTATCGAAGAAATTATTGACTGCCACGGCATACCGCTGACAATAATAGATACCGCCGGAATAAGAACGCATTCAAAAAATTCAATAGAACTTCTCGGACAGGAACGCTCAAAAGAAGCAGCCCAAAAAGCCGACTTAATAATCTGGGTCTTAGACGGCTCGCAGCCGCTCGACAAAAACGACGAAGAAATAGCGGAATTTATAAAAAAATCAAACTTAAATATTCCTATAATAGAAGTTATAAACAAAAACGACTTAAAACTACAGTGTGGAGTGTGGAGTGCCGTTACTCCCTCGCCCCTTGCGGGAGAGGGCCGGGGTGAGGGGTTCGCCGTTCACTCCGCTCTCCACACTCCACTCTCCACACTATCGTTAAAACTTTCCGCAAAATCCGGCGCAGGCATTCAGCAGCTTTTAGACGCAATAGCGCGTTTTGCCGGAATCTCCGACACAAACAATGAATATTTGCTTATAAACTCGCGCCATTTAGAACTTTTGCAAGCTTCGCTTTCTTCACTTAGCAGAGCAAAAGGACATATCGCCGATAAAGAAGCAGACGAACTCGCCGCATTTGAAGCCCGCAGCGCTCTTCAGTCATTAAACGAAATTCTGGGCATAGACGCCCCGCAAGATATTTTAGATTCAATCTTTGGCAATTTTTGTATAGGGAAATGAGAAAAAGCAATTTTAATTTGATAAAATTTTTGCCGATCACACGTTAACAAACGCAGCAGGCGGCGATTCATTTTCTGCAAATACTTTTTGAAGGAAAACAAATCATGTTAAACCAGGAAATAAAAAACAAGCTCAATGCTCTTTGGGATATGTTTTGGTCCGGAGGAATGACAAATCCGCTGACGGCTTTGGAGCAAATTTCATATTTGCTGTTTTTAAGACGCGCGGAAGACGCCGGCTTAGTCAAAGAGAAGAAATATAAATGGAGTTTTTATACAAAACAAAAAAATATAAACCTTCCCGTTCATATCAAAAAAACTTTCGAATATTTAAAATCCATAAACAAAAAAAACGAATTTTTTACGCAGGCCATGAAAAATGCAAATTTTTTGATCACAAAACCGGCCCTGCTTGAAGCCGGAATCGATTTGATCGACAATATTTATGCGGAAGCGGAAAAAGAAAGAAAAAAAGGGCAATATTTTCAGGATACATTAGGGGATTTTTACGAACTTATTTTAAAACAAACCAATGAAGCCGGCAAAAACGGCCAGTTTAGAACGCCCAGACATATTATACAGCTGATGTGCGAAATAATAGAACCTTCTCTTGAAGACACTATTTGCGACGTAACGTCCGGCACTTCGGGCTTTTTGGTCGGCGCTTACCAGTATATTATTTCACAAAATTCAAATGAAAAGCCAAAGGAAGATGAAAACGGATTTAAAAGACGTTTTTCGGGAAATCTGATAAAAGATAAAAAGAAAATCAAAAAGCTCGAAGAAAATACGTTTTTCGGTTATGACATAGATATGACGATGATACGGCTTGGAATGATGAATCTGCTAATGCATAATATCAAAAAACCGAGAATAAAATTATTAGATTCTCTTTCACAGGGGTTTGATAAGTCCGAAAAAAATATACAGTTCTCAAAAATTCTCGCAAATCCTCCTTTTGCGGGACGCGTAGACAGTTTGGGCACAAGCTTGGCTTTAAACAGAGTATATCCCGTTAAATTTGATAAAAATAACAATAGAATAAAACAGAATATTCAATCTGAAATTTTATTTTTAGAACGCATTGTGCGGCTGCTAAAGCCTGAAGGAAAAGCTGCGGTCATAGTTCCGGAAGGCGTTCTTTTCGGAGGCGGCAATGCAAGAAATAAAATCAGGGAAATACTTCTAAAAGATTGTTGTTTAGACGCTGTTATTTCTCTTCCGTGCGGCGTTTTCCTGCCTTATACGGGAGTTAAAACGTCCATATTATTTTTTACCAAAAAGACAATGAACGGCAAAAAATACAATACCGAAAAAGTTTGGTTTTACGAGTTAAAAAGCGACGGGTACAGTCCGGATGACAACAGAGTAAAATTAGCCGAAAACCCTTTGCCTGAAACGGCAGATATATACAAAAACAGAAAAAAGAAAGATTTAAATAACAGGAAATCTTATTTTTACGTTCCTCTGGCCGAGATTTTATCCAATGATTCGGATCTAAGCTATAACAGGTACAGAGAGTTTGAGTATATTGAACAAAAATACGATCATCCGCGGGAAATATTAAACGCCTTAATAAAACTTGAACAAGAAATTTCAAAAGAAATGAATACGCTTAAAGATTTAATAAAATAATGAAAAAAGAAAAAATATTTGATCTTCTTTATTTTGCTAAACAATCGAATTTAAACGCCCGCGACGGCAAAAACAGCGGAGATTATCCTTTTTATTCCTCAAGTCCGTCGGTATCCAAAAGAATTTCAAGCGCCCAGTACGAAAAAAACGCTTTAATCATAGGAACGGGCGGCACGGCAAACGTACACTTTTCATCAATTCCTTTTTCGACAACTTCACATTGTATTGTTTTATATTCAAAGAATGATAGATCGGTCAATGCTAAATACGTTTACTATTTCTTAGCGTTCAACTTACAATTGCTGGAAGAAGGGTTCAAAGGCGCGGGATTAAAAAACCTTTCCAAAACCCATATAGCAAATATAGAGATCCCCGTATTAAAAATTGAAGAACAGGAGAAAATTGTCACAATTCTTGACAAAGTTCAATCTCTGACGGAAAAAAGAGAGAAAACTATCCGGTATTTGGAAGATTTGCAGTATTCAATATTTATCGACATGTTCGGGGATCCGGTTATTAATCCGAAAGGGTGGGATGAAACCGAACTGAAAAATATATCGATATTGGAAAGAGGACGTTTTTCTCCGAGACCGCGGAACGATCCGTCTTATTTTGGAGGCGCTTACCCTTTCATACAAACAGGGGACATATCGCAAAGCAATCACAGGATCAGCGGGTATAAACAAACATTGAATGAAAAAGGGATCGGCGTAAGCAAGAAATTCGGCAAAAATACGATCGTTATTGCCTTAGTAGGAGCAACTATAGGAAAAACCGCCGTATTGGAAATAGACGTATACGCCACGGACAGCATTATAGGAATTACTGCAGATCCGAATAAAATCAACAATGTTTTTCTTGAAATGCTGCTAAGATTTCAAAAAGACAAATTATCGGCGACCGCTCCAAAAGCCGCGCGGGCAAACATAAATTTATCTATTTTGGAAAAATTAAAAATAATACTGCCTCCGGTTCAGCAGCAAAACCAATTTGGGAAAAAGTATGAAAGTATACTTGCTAAAAAGAAAAAACTAATCGAATCAAACGAAATAATAAATCTTTTATTTAAAAGTTTGTCGCAGCAGGCGTTTAGCGGTAATTTTGCATATAATCCGAATATAGAATTGGACGCAATTCTAAACGCCGTAGAATTGGAAAAACCGGATACGGAAAATAATTTAACCCCGTTATCAAAAGGCTCTGCTTTAACCCAGCTGCTGATTGACAGATTAAAGTCTCAGAAATTCGACAATAGCGAAATGTACGATAAAGCCAGATATGCAGTATTCAGATTAATAAAGGATAAAGAAATTATCCAAAAATTCGATAAAAATCCGGAAAAAATTAAACTTATATCATGAAATTATTAAACTTAAAAATAGGACANACAAAAAACGGATTTAGAAGCCTGCCTCCGGGCTTTAGCNTTCAATTTCGTTCTTTAAACGATCTGCAGTCAATGTCAAAATTCAATCCGTTTTGTTTTGCGGGGCTTAACGGAAGCGGAAAATCAAACGTTTTGGAAGCATTGTCCGCAATATTTTGCCATATGGAGTTTTCTACGGCCGTTTTTACGCCGGAATCTTTTAAAAAATATTTTGACGCAAAAAAATGCAGTCCCGACGCTTTTGAATTAACTTATTTGATCGCTCCGAAAAGTTCGGACGCAAACGATATGGAAAATTTTGTACGGGTAAGAATATCAAAAGAGGAAAATAAAGAGCCCGCGGTTTTTATTTTGCCTTATCCTTTCGACGGTACAAAAAAAGAACGTAAAATACCCTTGGCAAAAGAAACGAAACTGTATCTGCCCGACCACGTTATAGCGTATTCTTCCGGAGAAAACGAGGTATTGAGCCTGCCGTACAGAAAATGCAGGCTGGTTCATTTAGACGAATACATTCAGGGAATAAAAAATAACTATGAAAAATATACCGAACCGGAAAACAGCCTGATATTTATAGACAACAATATGAGCCAGGCGGTGCTGCTTGCCTGTCTGCTGTTTGAAAACGAAGAAACTTTAAAACCGATCGCCGAAGAAGCCGGGATTACGGATATTCAAAGTTTTAGGATGCATATAAATTTTCACCGGTTTAATTTCCAGCAAGAAAAAGAAACCGCGGTAAAACTTCTGGAAAACGAACAAATAGCCAAATTAAAAAAATGCGCCACGTCGTGGTTTGCGGACGATAAAAAAATATATCTGGATTTTTTTGTAAATAAAGCGGCTAAAGAGGCATTCAAAAATCATTTTAAAACTTCGTTTGAACTGTTTCAGGTTTTTAGGATTTTATACGAATTAAATTCATATAAAATCGGCGAAGAAATAAAAGAAGACGTTTACGNNTCCAAAGGTTTTTATACCGACTGGAAACTGCCGACCCCTTCCCCGAAGGAAAACATATTTCATTTTTTGGATTTTAAGATANTCAAGAAAATAAAAGAAACAAACAAAANTATGGAACTGTTATTNAGAGAGCTTTCTGACGGAGAACATCAGTTTTTGCATACCGTGGGAATATGCCTTTTGATGAAAGACAGAAGAACATTATTGTTATTGGACGAGCCGGAAACTCATTTTAACCCCAATTGGAGGGCGAAATTTATACAAATGCTTTATGACGGCATTGAATCCGGAAAAGGGAACGCCCAAAACGCGCATTTGCAAAAAGACATTATTTTAACTTCCCATTCTCCTTTCGTTCTTTCGGACTGTATGCCCGACAATGTCATATTTTTTGACGCAAATAAAGATTCCCGTCCGGAAGCAAAAAACGCAAAAGAACTCGGCGTCAATACTTACGGCGCCGGCGTAGATTTTATTTTAAAAAGCTTTTTTAAAACGGGTTTAAATTCGGCAAAATCTTTTACGGAATTAAGAAAAATTATTGATGACGGAGATCTCGGCGAACTGCAAAACGCCGTCGAACAATTCGGCGAATCTTATGAAAAGCAGTTTCTTTTCAAAAAAATATANGAAAAAATGAAAGAGAAAAAATGATATTTAAAATTAAAAGACTAAAATCCAGNATNTGCATAATACATCAAATTCCAAAAAAATTTTTTAATAATCTTGAAAGCGCGCGGCGTTTTGACGATAATTTATTTCCGGATTGGTTTAACGTTTTTGACAGAACGGCTTTAAGAGCAAAATTTGAAACGGTTTACAACAAATACAAAGCCATACAAACCCCGAGAAACCGTTTGAGAATAATTGAAGCTTTTACAAATAATAATAAGATTTTTGAATTATGCCAAAATTCTCCGGATACAGATCCGGTAAAAATAAAAAGTTTGCCTAAACGCATACAAAAGCCGCTGCGTATATTATTTGAACATTTATACGACGAATCTATCCATCATCCGGGCTTTCTTGAGCTGGTCGGAAATGATACGATACGAAAAGCGATGCTAAGGTTTCAGGACGATAACGGCTATTCCATTATTTGTCCTTTTTGCGGTTTAGAAACTTTTTTGATTTTAGACGGACAGCGGCAGCCTTCTCTTGACCATTGGCTGCCAAAAGCGGTTTTTCCTCAAAGCGCGGTAAATTTTAACAATTTAGTTCCCATGGGCAATGCCTGCAACGCGGCTCCGGCAAAAGGCGTAAAGCCAGTTATTTATGCCGATAATACAAATAACAGGACCGCGGCATATTATCCGTATCGGGAACACGCGGGCGTTGATATGCGTTTTACATTCATAAACGAGCCGGCGGCTTCAAATATCAATAAGAATGATTGGCGGTTTCAAATAATGCCAGCCGACGCCGCCGACACAGACATATTTAACAGCTGGCTCTCAATTTTTAACATACAAAAGCGTTATGACGGTTTTTTTGAATATCTTTTCGACGGCAGCCGCTGGGAACGGCATTATAGAAAATATTTGGAAGACAATGAAATTNCTCCCGCCGATAATATTGCCGGACTAAAAGAAAGTTTTAGAAAATGGAAAAATAATTTTAATGCCTATGCCCAGCCCGGNGCTTTGCTCTACGTTCACTTTATCGATTATTTAATAAACAGAGCCTCCGACGGCTTTCTTTACGGAATAGGAAGGTTTATCAACAATAATTTTCAAATGCCCGCCGTTTAGGGCGTGTTCACGCTGTTACGTCGCATTTGCGCGCTTGACATAGTATATACAATCGTATATACTATTACCAAAAAGGAGCGCGGCTATGCAAACGACAAAAGTATTTATGAGCGGAAACAGCCAGGCAATAAGGCTTCCGAAAGAATGCAAGGTAAANGAAAAAGAATTATTCGTCAAAAAAGTGGGCGGTTCCATAATTTTATTATCAAAAAAAAATCCTTGGGCTTTGTTTAACAAAANTCTTTCGGATTTTTCTCCGGATTGTTTTTCTTCGGGAAGAAACCAGCCTAAAATGCAAAAAAGGAAATTTAAATAATGTACTTATTAGATACTAATATCTGCATATACATTATAAATAAGCGTCCGGTTAATATTGTAAATAAACTGAATTCGCTAAAGCCGAACGATGTTAAGCTTTCATCCGTATCAATAGCGGAACTTGAGTACGGCATTGCCAAAAGCATGCACAAAGAACAAAACAGACATGCTTTAATAGGGTTTTCATCGGCTTTTGACATTATTCCTTTTGACGATATGGACGCGCAAATTTACGGAGAAATAAGAGCCGATTTGGAAAAAAGAGGAAAAATCATAGGCCCTTATGACCTGCAGATCGCAGCGCAGGCAATATGCAGAAATTTGATACTGGTTACAAACAATACAAAAGAATTTAAACGAATTTCCGGATTAAAACTGGAAAACTGGAGTTCGGCATAAAATCAGCACAAAGCCGGAAAAAATTTTGCTAACATATAAATGCCTTCCTGTCCGGCTGTAACTTCATGTAAAGCTTCTGCCGGCATAAATCCCATGCTGCCAGGCACATACTCCAGCTCTTTTCCCTCGCATATGCACTTTCCAAAACCTGCAACAACTTCATGTATCTCTGTCTGCCCGTTATGCGAGTGCAACCCTATTTTTTTGCCGGGCGCGACTTTTATAANATGGCAGCTAAACTTTCCATCCGTATGTTTTGCCGTTATGATATGCTTCAGTTCTACGCCTTCAAATTTCGCATGTTTATTCCACGGCATTGCTGCAATTTTGTCCGTTTCGCCTTTAAAAAACAGTTTGCCGTTTTCAAACAGCTCAAAAATATTTTTACTTTCCATAAAAGTCTCCTTTTTGTATGATTATAATAAATTATCGCAAAAATTAATTGCACAATACAAGGATTTGTATGCGCCAAAAACACGGTCAAAATTTTTTAATTGATAACAATATCGCCAACAATATAATTAAGGCCGCTTCTCTAAGTCCGCAAGACGAAGTCTTGGAAATAGGTCCCGGAAAAGGCATACTTACAAAACTTATACAGCCGCAGGTAAAACGTTTAACGGCCGTTGAAATAGATGCGGTTTTAGCTCAGCAGTTAAAGCATTATTTTTCTTTTCACAATATTAATAATGTGGAAATTGTGAATGAGGACTTTTTAGAACTACAGAGTGAAGAGTGCAGAGTGAAGAGTGAAGATACTACAACGTCAAAAACAGAGGCCGTCATTGCGAGGGACGAAGCTCCCGAAGCAATCCAGAGCAGTTGCCGTATCTCCACTCTTCACTCTTCACTCTCCACTCTGCCGTTAAAAATCATCTCCAATCTTCCTTACAATGTCGGCACTGCCATTATTCAAAAAATTCTGCCTTTGCCAAATTGGACGCAATGCGTCTTCATGCTTCAGAAAGAAGTTATCCACAGGCTTGCCGCAAAACAAGGGTCCGGCGATTACGGGTACATTTCAATTTTTACGCAATATTACGCAGAATGCGAAATTTTATTTGACGTTTCCCCAAAATGTTTTAACCCTCCGCCAAAAGTAACTTCATCTGTTATAAAATTAACTAACAAAGGGGCAAAGCCCCCTGATCCGCTGTTTTTTGAATTAGTGAAGCGAAGCTTCTCAATGCGCAGAAAAACAATTTTAAACTGTTTGGCTTCATTCAAAAATTTAGAAAAAAGTCAAGCAAATAAAATTCTAATAACTTGCAGTTTAGACCCGTTTTTAAGGCCTGATAAGCTTGCGATTGCGGACTATTTACGCTTGACAGAAGAAATCAAAAAATGTATAATTTTACAAGCATAATTTGAATTTAAAAATTGCATTTTTTTGCGTAAAAACAGCCGGTTTATATCTTTATCCACAGCTGTGGATAACTTTGGGGAAAATATGAGTGATTCAATAAATGATTTATGGAAAAACGTTGTGGATAACCTTAACCTTTCGATCTCGCAGGAAACTTATAATTTGTGGATCGCGCCGCTTAAACCGCTTTCTTTGGAAAATAATATTTTTACGGTAGCAGTGCCGAATGTCTACTTTTCGCAATGGATAGAAAGCCATCAGCAAAAAAATATTGAACGCACTTTGTCCGAACAAACCGGACAGCCGGTAATATTGGAACTGAAACCCCAGCAGGATTTAACGCCGATCCTTGCGAAAGTTGAAAACACGCCTGCGCCTGCAGACGTGCCCGCGCCAATTTCGCAAAAAGACCAGATAAATTCAAAATATATATTTGAACGTTTTGTCATAGGCTCTTCCAACAGATTTGCGCACGGCTGTTCCGAAGCTGTCGCGAAAAATCCCGGTAAACAGTTTAATCCGCTTTTTCTTTACGGCGGCGTTGGTTTGGGCAAAACCCATCTGCTTCACGCGATAGGCAATTACATAAAACAGTCAAACCCGCAGCTGCGCGTGCTTTACACGACGGCGGAAAAATTTACCACGGAATTTATTGAATCTTTGCGTTTTGACAAAATGTCTTCATTTAAAAATAAGTACAGAAGTCTGGACTGCCTTTTGATAGACGATATACAATTTTTGGTAGGCAAAGAAAGCTCGCAGGAAGAGTTTTTCTATGTATTCAACTCTCTTTACGATTCCAGAAAGCAGGTCGTCATTACTTCAGACCGTCCGCCTAAAGAGCTTGAAAAAGTTGAAGAAAGGCTTATTTCCCGCTTTGAGTGGGGCATAATCGCGGACATTCAGGCGCCGGATTTGGAAACAAGGATAGCGATCCTGCGTAAAAAAGCCGAAGAAGAAAAACTTTATGTTCCGGACGATGTTATATTGTATATAGCAACCCGCGTAAAATCTAACATCAGAGAGCTTGAAGGCTCTTTGCTGCGAATAACCGCTTTTTCAGCTTTTACCGGCACGCCTTTAACGGTTGATTCGGTTGAAAAAATATTAAAAGATATTATAGTGGACTCGGCTGAAACAAAAATCACTATAGAAAATATACAAAAAGTCGTAGCAAATGAATTTAATATAGATTTAAGAGATATGAAGTCCAAAAGAAGAACGGACGCCATTGCTTTCCCGCGCCAGATCGCAATGTATCTTGCGCGCACAATGACCGACGAATTTTCCACAAACGACATAGGCGACGCTTTCGGCGGAAGAGACCACACCACGGTAATGCACGCCTGCAATAAAATAAAAGATAAAATGAACTCAGACCCGTATTTTAACGCCAAACTAAACCAAATAATCAAAAAGATAAGACTTTCGGAAGACAGTTAAAACGGCAGGTAAAAGATAATAGGTAATAGGTAAAAGGTTTTGGTGTTTTCGCTTTGCGAAAACTTAAAGTAGGTTTCGGCAAAGCCGAAACACAATATCTGTTACCTATTACCTATTACCTTTTATCTTTTATCTTAGTACAGGGGCATATCTTGAAAAAACCCGCTATTATATTTCTCCTCTTTACGGCATCGTTTTCTTTAGCGTATGCCCGGGATTATGTATTGGATAAAGATGTTTTTTTTGATGCGGCGGCAAATATTATGTCCGACAAAAACAAAAGGCCGGTGACCGGCAGCGTTAAAAAATATTATTCCGGCGGGAAATTGGAAATGTCCGGCAGTTTTATCGAAGGTTTGGCGCAGGGGATAATTAAAGAATATTATACCAACGGAACAACGCGCTGCGTAAAACCTTACAGAGACGGGGTTTTGGACGGAGCGGTAAAAACATATGACGAAAACGGCAAACTTATAAGCGAACTTACGTATTTATACGGCCTTGCGGACGGAAAATCAAAAAAATTCTATCCGGACGGCAAACCCCGCGAAGAAGTAAATTATATTGACGGAAAAAAAGAAGGTTTACGGATAATTTACGCGGAAAGCGGCGCAATAGAAAGCGAAACGCCTTTTTCCGACGATAAAATGAACGGCATCGGCACAAAATATTATGAAGACGGCAAAATAATGTCGGAAGTCAGCTATGCAAACGATAAACCGGACGGTTTTGCAAAACTCTATTTTGAAAACGGAAAGACACGCGCCGAATTGTTTTATAAAAACGGAATTTTATACGGTATCGCAAAAATATATGATGAAAATACTGGATCTTACACGGAATTTACATACAAAGACGATATTATAATAAAAGCTTACTCAGTAACAAAAGAAGGAAAAAGAAAAGCGTTAAAAAAGAAACAAACGGAAGAATTTATAAATAATTTTAGTTTTAATATACTTTAAACATTTTTTATTATGGAAATATATCCCGCGGCAAGTCCGCATGGAACCGCTTAGTCGTCATTTCCGCTTTCGCGGGAATCCAAGTTAAAGATAGATTGCGGCATCCCGTATTAAGATCTTACGGGACAGGCTCCGGCAGCAATGACGGCACTAAAAATACAGGTCTTTATAGAGCCCTTGTTTTTATTTGCTTTTTCGTGCATAACTTGTTTAAAATTTGTATAATATTTGTATATCTTAAAAGTATTATAATACTGTTAGCAACCGTACCGCTTTATCAACATAATAGTTAGAATCAGCTTTTTTGAAATTTGCCTTTGTATTAATAAATAATTTTCCAAAAGCCGGCGCTTATAAACATTATACAGCGCACTATTATAACAACTATCTTTTTTTAAAAAAACGGAGGAAATAAGATGAAAGTAATTTGTGGAAAAGACGAACTTATGAAAGGAGTCCAAACGATTTTACCTGTAGTATCATCAAAAAGCACATTGCCCGTACTTTCAAACTTTTTATTTGAGACAGAAAAAGACAAAATAAAGCTTTCATCTACAGATCTTGAAATAGCGGTAAAATGTTATATGAAAGGCGAAATAATCAAAGAAGGCGGCATAACTGTTCCGGCTAAAAGATTTGCCGATATAATTAAAGAACTTTCGTCGGACGCCGATATAGAAATCAATGCTGACGAAACAAACCAGATAAACATAAAATCGGGAAAATCAAAATTTATTCTTATGGGGATCTCAAAAACGGAATATCCGGTAATTCCTGAATTTCCGAAAGAAAATAATTTTACCGTAAAAAAAGATATTTTCGCTTCAATGCTTCGTAAAACGGTTTTTGCCGTGTCAAAAGATTCGCAAAGATACGTTTTAAACGGCGTTTATTTTATTATTGAAGAAGACATTTTGAAAATGGTTGCGACCGACGGAAGAAGACTTGCCTATATTACAAACGAAGGCATGAAAACAAAGATAAAAGGAAAAGCTATTGTCCCGACAAAAGCCGCAAACGATATGTTAAGGCTTATATCCGCGGCGGACGCTAAGATTGAAGACATAAAAATAGGCATTACTGAAAATCAGTGCGCGGTTGAAATAGGAGATATAGTTTTTCTCTCAACTTTGATAGAAGGCGTTTTTCCTAATTACGAGCAGGTAATACCGAAAACCGCGGAATCAAAAATAAACCTCAGCGTAAAAGATACTTTAAGCGCTGTAAAACAAATGGCTTTGCTTACGGGAGACAGGCTTTCTTCCGACAGGGCTTCTGCGGTAAAATTTTATTTCAGTCCGAACATGTTAAGGATTTCCGCTTCAACTGCGGGACTTGGTTCCGGAGAAGTTGAAATGGATATTGAATATAAAGGCGAACCGGTAGAAATCAATTTTAACCCTAACTTTATAAAAGAAATTTTGCAGAATGTCGACTGCGATTTTGCCAAATTTGAATTTTCAAACGCGTTGAATCCGGCCACGCTCGCTCCGGAACAAGATAAAAATTATCTCTGCGTAATAATGCCGATGAGAATGTAAAAAATTTCAAAAGACCTTAAGGACCTAAGGTCTTTAAAGTCTTTAAGGACCTTAAATTGTCTTCTTTCTTGGAAGAAAAACAAAAACAATATAAAACCGCAAGAAAATCTAATCTTACTACGGTATCGGAAATTTTAGAGCCCATAAAAAAGGAACTCGGTCTTGACGAAGATTTTTTTACGGTAGCAAAAGTGTGGGATAAAGAACTTGGGATCGAAGGCGTTGAAATAGCCGGCTTTAAAAGCGGCACGATTTTTGCGCAGACAGCTTCAAGCGCCGCGGTAAACGATATTATGATCCGCAAAAAAGAAATACTTAAAAAGCTCAACCAGTATCTGGGAAAAACAAAGCTGAAAAATATAAAAGTTTCGATAAAATGAAAACGGCAGGGAGTAATTAGTAAAGAGTAATGAGTAATTGTTGTGCGGGGCTTTGCCCCGCCTATTAACAGGTGCGCGGAACGTGCACTCCTTAATTACTAACTACTCATTACTCATTACTAATTGCCGTCAAAAGGGGTTCAAATGGCAGAAGAAATTAAAAAAGATTCCGGCAGTTACGGCGCCGGCAATATCCAAATTTTGGAAGGGCTTGAGGCTGTGCGTAAAAGGCCGGCGATGTATATCGGCTCTACGGGCGGTACGGGTCTGCATCATTTGGTGTACGAAGTCGTGGACAATTCCATCGACGAAGTTCTTGCCGGACATTGTAAAAATATAGACGTTACGATACACACGGACAATTCTGTAACCGTTCTTGACGACGGCCGCGGAATTCCAGTGGGTCCGCATCCCGATCCAAAATTTAAAGGCACGGACGCTTTGGAAATAGTTTTAACAAAACTTCACGCGGGCGGAAAATTCGACAAAGATTCATATAAAGTTTCGGGCGGTCTTCACGGCGTGGGCGTGTCGTGCGTAAACGCGCTCAGCGATTTGCTGGAAGTAGAAGTTTACCGCGACGGGATAATTTATAAACAAAGTTATTCCAGAGGCAAAGCACAGGGTCCCGTTAAACAAAGCGGAAAAACCGACCAGCGCGGCACGAAAATCCATTTTCATCCGGATCCTGAAATTTTCACGGTTTCCGTTTATTCTTTTGACACTCTTACAAACCGTTTAAGAGAGCTTGCTTTCTTAAACGCCGGTTCGCATATAAGGATTTCCGACGAAAGGGAAGACAAAGAGCACATATTTTCTTATGACGGCGGAATAAGAAGTTTTGTTCAATATTTAAACGCCAATAAAAACGTTATAAACAAAGAGCCGGTATATTTTTCAAAAGAAAAAGACAATGTTTCCGTCGAAGCGGCAATGCAGTATAACGATTCTTACAATGATCAGATTTTTTCGTTCGTAAACAATATCAACACTATCGAAGGCGGAACGCATTTGTCGGGTTTCCGTTCCGCGCTTACGCGTTCGATAAACGATTATATAAAGAAAAACGAAATTTCCAAAACCAAAGATCTAAAACTTTCCGGCGAAGATGTGCGCGAAGGTTTAACGGCTGTAATATCCGTAAAAGTGCCAAATCCGCAGTTTGAAGGGCAGACGAAAACAAAACTCGGCAACGGCGAAGTTGAAGGCATAACGCAGTCTATCGTCGGCGAAGCGCTTACCATATTTTTGGAAGAAAATCCGGGCATAGCAAAACAGATCCTTGAAAAAGCCATCAATGCCGCAGAAGCCCGCGAAGCCGCAAGAAAAGCCCGCGAAATGACGCGGCGCAAAGGCGCGCTCGACGGATCCGCTCTTCCGGGAAAACTTGCGGACTGTTCCGAAAGAGATCCGCAAAAGACCGAACTGTTTATCGTCGAAGGAGATTCCGCGGGCGGTTCTGCAAAACAGGGCAGGGACAGAACTTTTCAGGCGATTTTGCCGCTCAGGGGAAAAATTTTAAACGTCGAAAGAGCAAGGCTCACAAAAATGCTTGCCAACAATGAAATTAAAACGCTTATCACCGCTATCGGCGCGGGCATAGGCAGAGAGGATCAGGATTTTAACATAGATAAAACGCGTTATCACAAAATAATAATCATGACCGACGCCGACGTTGACGGCGCGCATATCAGAACGCTGCTTTTGACGTTTTTTTACCGCCATATGCCGCAATTGATAGATAAAGGATACATTTATATCGCGCAGCCGCCGCTTTATAAAGTTAAGAAAAACAAAAAAGAAATGTATCTTGAAAGCGAAGAAGAATTGGACAAATTTTTATTTTCGCAGGCGCTGGACGGTCTGCAGATGGTTTTGATAAAGGACGGCGAAGAAATTAAAGAAATTGACGATAAAAATTTGCGCCGTATAGTAACAAGCATAAGCGAACTCGACGCGCTTATCAGAAAGATCTCCAAAAAAGGCGTATCGTGGAAAGAATATCTTAAACTCAGGGATGAAAAATCCAAAAGAGAAGACGGAAAACTGCCGCTTTACAGAATTATTCAGGAAGGCGTCGCGAAATATATCTATTCCGATAAAGAATGGAAAGAATTTAAAAATATGCTGATAGAAAAACAAAAAGAAGCCGACGCAAAAGCCGCAAGCGAAAAAGGCGAACTTGCAAATCTTGAAGCATTTAATCCGGAAGATATTATTCCCGAATATAAAGATTTGTGGGAACTTCCCAGAATCGACAAACTTTCCGACCAGATTGAAGCCGAAGGACTGCATCTTGAACATTACGGCGAAACGCATACAAAACCGGTTTACAAGCTTTGGGACGCCGAGAAAAAAGCCGCCGGCGATATTCACGAACTTCATTCGACGATAGAACTTATGAATACGATAAGGGAGTTGGGCAATAAAGGCGCAAGCATTCAAAGATACAAAGGTCTCGGCGAAATGAACCCGGGACAGCTTTGGGAAACCACCATGGACAAATCCAACAGAAAACTTTTACAGGTAAAACTCGAAGACGCCGTAGAAACCGACAGAATTTTTACAACGCTGATGGGCGACCAGGTGGAGCCCAGAAGAGCGTTTATACAAACGCATGCGCTGGATGTTAAAAATTTGGACATATAAAGACAGAGAATAGAGAATAGATAATAGATAATAAAGAATAAATGACGGCAAAAGAGGTTTGTTATGGCCGGCTATATAATTGAAACTTTTAACATTGCATTAAATGCTTTTTTTACGAAGTAAGAGGAAGAGGGATAGGTTTTTTGTTATTTTTATTTCTGTTTGCTATTTTATTAGCAATGAAATTTACAGATTATCCGGATTTTGTAAAGACATTCATTTTTGTATAAAAAAGGAGAAACTGAAATGCTTAAATTGTCAAAAATTTTCATTTGTTTGTCTTTTGTTTTTATTTTTTCAGGCGTTGTTTTGGCTCAAGAATTTAAAAGTTTGCCTGAGCCGGATAAAACAGGCGGAAAACCTTTGATGGAAGCGCTTAATTTAAGAAAATCCGAAAGAAATATAAGCGAAAAAACGCTTCCGCTGCAGGAGCTTTCAAATCTTTTATGGGCTACATGGGGAATAAACCGTCCTGACGGCAAACGTACCGCTCCCACGGGAAGGAACAGTCAAAAAGTAGAAGTTTACGCGGTTTTGGAAGACGGCGTTTGGCTGTATGACGCTCAAAATAACAGACTGCAGCAGGTGATAAGCTCGGACGAAAGAAGCAAATATCCCGCGGCCGGCGTTACTTTGCTTTACGCGGCTGACAGCAAAGATGCTTTCAACGCAATGCACATGGGTACGCTTTATCAAAATGCCGGATTATATTGCGCTTCAGCAGGGCTTGCAAACGTTGTCAGAGCAAGCCACAAAGACGCGCTTAAGGGCAAACTTGCGCTTGAAAAAGGCTATGAAGTTATGATCATCCACTCTATAGGATATACGAAATAATACAGTAAAGAGAGGGAAGTGGAGTTGGAGTGTGGAGAGTGGAATTAACTCAAAAAGATGCAGGGACGCGGGGATGCAGGGTAACGGAAAAGACACAAAGAGTGTGGAATTAAAGACGGATGTTTTTTTCTGTTGTTACTCTGCATCTCCGCATCCCCGCGTCCCTGCATCGCTAGAAGCTCCTCCCAACTTCTCATCTTCCAAAAAGGAGATATATATGTCAAAAAAATTTATTTATACGGCAGTTTTTACTTTGCTTACGGCTTTAGGATTGACTGCCTGCGGCAGTAATGTTAATAAAGATGGAATTGATTCCGTGGTTATACAGATAGTTGAAGAAGCTAACAAGAACCTGCCGATGATGATTGACGAGCAGACAAAACTTGAAACTATTACCGCTTTGCCGGGAAATAAGATCCGGTTTGACAATATGCTTATTGATATTTCAAATGAAGACATAAACATTGAAACTTTTGAAAATTCAATGAGGCCTGCCATATTCAGCAATGTGAAAACAAATCCCGGTCTTGAATCTTTCAGAGGGAAAAAAGTAACTTTTGTGTATCATTACAGCGATAAAAACGGCGAAAAAACAGCCGAATTCGAATTTACGCCGGAAGATTATAAATAATAAAAAGAGTGAAAAGCGAAGATACTGCAGCGTCTTTTTTGACATCATTTGTAAGATCGATCAGTTTTTCTAATGGCCGTCATTAAAAATTTTACCCTGACAAATTCCTCGTTTAATTTTTTAACTAGAGATATATTTTATGACTAACAATTCCGGCATAAGAGATTTGTTTTCATCCAAATGGGGATTTATACTGGCAGCGGCAGGCTCGGCTATCGGTATGGGAAATATTTGGCTGTTTCCTTACCGCGTGGGCGAACAGGGCGGCGCGGCTTTTTTAATACCTTATATAATTTGCGTAATAGTTTTAGGTTTTACTGCTTTGGTCGGCGAAATTACTCTCGGAAGATTAGCCGGCACAGGTCCCATAGGCGCTTTTAGCAAAGCACTTCAAATGCGCGGGAAAAACGGAAAAGCCGGCGAATTTTTCGGCTGGATCGCGGTGATAGTCGTGTTTATAGTTGCGGTCGGGTATACCGTGATAGTGGCTTGGGTCATACGGTTTATGCTCGGCTCTTGTACCGGTGCGGCTTTTGCAGCCGTTGATAATGCCCAATATTTTACTCATATCACGACAAGCCATATAATGCTTTGGGTGGCAGTTGCTCTTGCTGCTGCAATCTTTTCTATGTTAAAGGGCGTTGAAAAAGGCATAGAACGCGTATGCAAGTTTATGATACCCGCATTTTTGGTTTTATTTTTAATTTTGCTTGTAAGAGTTGCTTTTCTGCCCAATGCAGGCGAAGGATACAAATTTCTTTTAACGCCTAAGTGGGAATTTCTTTTCAGCGCAAAAACGTGGATTTTGGCATTAGGACAGTCTTTTTATTCTTTATCCATTTTCGGTTCTCTGATGATAGTTTACGGCTCGTATATGCGTAAAACCGAAAACATAATTTCTTCCGCAAGAAACATAGTTATTCTTGATACTGCGGCGTCAATAATAGCGTCTTTGGTAATAATACCAGCGGTTTTTGCTTTCGGCAAAGACATAAACGCGGGGCCTGCGTTGATGTTTATAACAATGCCCGAAATTTTTAAAACAATGGCGTTTGGGCAATTGTTTATGATAATGTTTTTTGTCGGCGTGTTTTTTGCCGCGCTCACTTCTTATATAAGCACGCTTGAAGCGGCCGTGGAAGCATTGCAAAATAAGTTTAAGTTAAACAGATTCAAAGCTTTGGCATTGCTTGCTGCGGTCGCTTTTATCTGCAATATTTACGTTCACGGAGACATAGGCAGCTTTATGGACATTATGGAAATACATTTTACCCCGCTATGCGCTTTGATCGGCGGGATTTTCGCATTTTGGATAATGCCCGCGGCAAAATTCAAAAGAGAACTCGAAACCGGCAAAAACAAAAGAACAGGCAAATGGATTTTCCCCGCCGGAAGATACGTTTTTTGTATTTTGGTAATAACGATTTACGTTTTAAACATCATAAAAGTATAAGTTTCCTGTCAAAAAACGACCCAATATCTCAGATTTGGATTTATTTTGAACGGCAAATGTAAAAATTCCCTGGGAACGTCATATTATGCTTAAAAAATTTGAAATTAAAACTGCAAAACGCGAAGAATTGTTAAATATTTCGGCTTTTGTTGAAAAAGCTGTCAAAGAAAGCGGCGTCAAAAGCGGTGCAGCTGTAATCTTTTGTCCGCACACAACGGCTGCTATAACAATAAACGAAAATGCCGACCCGGACGTTTGTGAGGATATAATCAAAGGACTTAAAAAAATATCTCCGATGGACAAAAACTACGCGCATATTGAAGGAAATTCGGACGCGCACATAAAATCAAGTTTGACAGGCGCAAGCCAAACAATAATAATAGAAAACTCAAAACCATTGCTTGGCGTATGGCAGGGTGTTTACTTTTGCGAATTCGACGGTCCAAGAACAAGAACGGTTTTTGTGAAGGTAATGCAGCTTTAAATTATTATTTTGGTACATCGCGCAAACATATTCCGGAGTATAAAGTATGAATATTTTTTCGGCTTTGGCGCAAGATCAAGGCAAGGGATCTATAAATGAAGCAAACACAAGTTCATTTTTGGCGTATTTAATGGCGCCCGATGAAAGCCACGGATTAAAAAGAGAGTTTTTGTTTCGTTTGTTAAAGAAGCTGGGATTAAACAAGTTTTGTAATGCGGATGATTATTATTATGAAATAGCGTTAGAGAGAGAATATGAAAAAACAACGCCTTCCGAAAAAGATAGAATTATAGACATACAAATAAACATCTTCAAGAAAAATAATAATACGCTGGAACAAGTACAGGTAGTAGCAATAGAAAATAAAGTAAAACAAGGAGCTGTTCAGCCCGAACAGTTCAAGCAAGAATACGGAAACATAAAAAAAGCATATAAAGATATTCCTATTCTTATGGTTTTTCTTGCTCCGAACAATCAAGCGTATCAAAAAGAATTCGATAATTTAATTATTGAAGATTCAAATAAAACGGATAAAAAATTTTATTTTTTTTGGGAAGAAGTTATTGCGATACTAAAAAATATCCTTAAAGATGAAAATGACATAGAAATAGAACCGTTGGCAGATTACCTGAAACATACTATACGGGCATTTGTCTATTTTATAAACTTGCGGGTATTGAAACGGCAGACTAAATCCGTTGATATTGTATTATATTCGTCTAATGCGAAAGAAAAAGTAAAAGTTGTATATACATATAAGGATAATTCAAAATATGAAATGCTGGTATTTGAAAAGAATTTTGTGCGTATTAAAGATTTGAACGGCAGAGATTCCGACGGATATGTCGTAAAAGATATGCTTCAGGACATTTATGATAAACTCGGCATGAAAAAGGGCAAATACGACAATACTCAAGATATGGGAAAAAAGATAGCCGCGAAAGTCAAAAAAGATAATATTAAACAGCCCATAGAAATAGATACGGCAAATCCTAAATTTTCACCTATTTACAAGAACAGAGGATGCAATATTTTCAACATTGATGACACAAACGCCGCGGAACAAAAATGAAAATATATCAGTAAATTTTAAACTTGGCATTTTAAAGGAATGAACCTCCGCGAAGGGCAACTAAGCAGTTCCCGGTAGTAAGCTGCGGAATATATTTCAAAAAATAAATTTAATTAAAGACAAAAATCATCAATTGAAATAAATTGTCACTGATTTTTCAATAAATTTTAACATTTATTACCAGTTTTCTACTAAAATCTACTAATGTAGTAATTGACAAAACAAAACGGATTTTATATACTAATTACTAATAATAAAACTATTGGTATAAAAAATGAAACTACCTGAAAAACCAAATTTTGAATCACGCGATATGTTAGCAAAATTGTTAAATCAAGATAATAGTATTTTGATTTTACAATTTTTAGCTGATTATGATTCCGAATTAAATAAAGCCATAAAGAAAGCGATCAATAACTATGAATATTGGGACAGCGTAAAGTATTATCAGATTCCTGAAAACATAACTCCGGAGCAATTTTGGGCGTTAATTAATCTCCAAAAATCAAGCATAAGCACAAAACAAATAAATATGGACGGGCAAAAATTTAAAATTCTTGAAACAGCGTCTATTCAAAAAAAATTAAGCATTATTGACAGACATTTTTCAAAATATAATTTGACGACGGAAGAGTCAAATGAATATTCCGTAAATTCGCTGATGGAAGAAGGTATTGCTTCAAGCCAGCTTGAAGGCGCGGCCGTTACGCGTGAAATCGCAAAAGAAATGCTCAGAACAAACAGTTTGCCTAAAAGCCGGGATGAGCAGATGATTTTAAATAATTATAAGGCGATGGAATATATAGATACAAAATGCGGAGACGTTTTAAGTCCGGATAAAATAAAAAATATTCATAAAATTATTACCGAGAAAACTCTTGAAAATGAAGAAAAAGCCGGAACGTTTAGAAGTAATGAAGACAATGTGCGCGTTGTTGATTCACGAGACAATACTTTATTATTTGATCCGCCGAAAGCCGACAATATTGAACAAATGCTAGAACAGTTATGCGCATACGCGAATAAAAATGATGAAGATGATTTTATCCATCCTGCTATAAAAGCTATAGTTATCCATTTTTGGCTCGCATATATACATCCTTTTATTGACGGAAACGGCCGCACGGCAAGAGCGCTGTTTTATTGGTATATGTTAAAAAGCGGATATAAAAGTTTTAAATATCTGGTCGTATCGCGCGTTTTGAAAGAAAAGCCGGCTCAATATGCAAGAGCTTATCTCTATAGCGAATATGACAATAACGATTTAACTTATTTTATTAATTTTAATTTAGACATCATACTTGAAGCGATAAAACATTTTGATGAATATGTAGAAAAGAAAAAAGAAGAAAATAAAAAAACGGCCTATTTAATAGAACAGGACATAGAATTAAATTTCAGACAAAGAAGCATAATGAAGACATTTCTTAAAGACAGAAATGTAAGGAATATAGAATATTTTAAAAATACTTTAAATGTTGCTTACGAAACTACTAGAAAAGATCTTGATTTTCTGGTAAAAAAAGGGTTTTTGGCAAAGAGTAAAAGGGTTAAACAGTTTGTTTATTCGATCAGTAACAAATTAAAGGAAAAATTGGAAAACAGCAACATATAAAATAATTGTATTTTCAATAAATTTTAACATTTGCTACTAGTTTTCTACTAAAATCTACTAGTGTAGTAATTAGGCGGCGGTTAACGTAAAAAAGGATTGCGATGAAGGGGTGCAGTTAATCTGCTGTTTGATAAAATGCTGAAAATGTAAATTGGCAGGAGGAAAGATGAGTTTAGAATTCATAAAACCTGAAATTATCAGTTTAAAAAATAATACTGAATTCAATGAAAAATGGGTTCAGGAAATTATAGCTAAAGATCCGTCTATATTAGGGCTTGGAGATTTAATTTTAAAAGATAAAGAAAGAAACCAGCCTCGCGCCGGCAGATTGGATTTATTGTTGCAGGATGAGGATGCCCAGCAAAGATACGAAGTTGAAATACAGCTTGGAGAAGTGGATGAAAGCCATATAATAAGAACAATAGAATACTGGGACATAGAAAGAAAAAGATATCCCCAATATGATCATTGTGCGGTTATTATAGCCGAAGATATTACAAATCGCTTCCTAAACGTTATAAGTTTATTCAATGGGAGCATTCCGCTTATTGCCATTCAGATGAAAGCCGTTAAAATTGGCAATACCATATCTTTAATTTTTACAAAAGTGCTGGATCAGGCGATATTAGGAACAGACGATGACGATGCTGAAACGGAAGTAACCGACAGAAATTATTGGGAGCAGCGCGGTTCTAAAGAAACAGTTGCTATCGCGGATGAAATACTAAAAATAATAAGAGATAATATTTCTGATAAATTTGCTCTAAAATACAACAAAGCTTACATTGGACTCACTGAAAACGGCAGAGCAAATAATTTTGTTTATTTTGTGCCAAGAAAGAAAAATCATATAAGATTTATTTTAAGAAATGCAAAGACAAAAGAAATTGACGATAGAATAGAAATAAACGCTTTTGACGGTTTCTATGATAATCGTAACGGAAGATATATNATAAACTTAACCAAAAATGATATGGAAGCACATAAAAATTTTATTATAGAGCTGCTTAAAACTTGTTACGNTAATTCAAAATAAAGGAAATCTAATGGCAACAACGCAGGATTTTATNGANTATGTTTGCGAGCAGATAGCAGGCGTCGGGAATGTCCGGCACAGAAAAATGTTCGGCGAATATATGNTTTACGTTAATGATAAGCCCGTTTTGCTTGTTTGCGATAATGCGGTATTTGTCAAAATGCTGCCTTGCATAGAAGATTTAATGGAAAATTCCTCAAAAGGATTTCCGTATAAAGGCGCGAAAGAACATTATATTTTAGATATAGATAATGCAATGCTTGCAAAAGACGTCGCGCGTATTTTAGAGAAAAATACCCCTTTGCCGAAACCAAAAAGTAAGAAGAAAAAAGTGAAAGGATAATTACGAAATGTAAAGATAGTCAGTTGGTTAGAATTTGCCACCAGCTGAAAAGATAATTTATGTAAATTTGTAAATTAACTTGCAAATTTACATAAAAGGAAACTGTAAATGAACAAAGCACTTCAATTTTTAATTTACAATACACCGCAGGAAAACGTTAAAATAGACGTAATGATAAAAGATGAAACCGTGTGGCTTACTCAAAAGACAATGGCATCGCTTTTTGATGTACAAATTCCTGCGATAAGCAAACATATAAACAATATTTATGAAGAAGGCGAATTAACGAGAACTGCGACTATTTCCAAAATGGAAACAGTCGTAAACCGCGGTTTCCGCGGGAAAGTAGATGATTCTGTTGATTTTTACAACCTTGATATGATTATTGCAGTTGGATATCGCGTAAATTCTAAAAAAGCAACAGGCTTTCGTATATGGGCAACACAAATTCTGAAAGAATTTATTCAAAAAGGCTTTGTATTGGATGATGAGCGTTTAAAACAAGGCCAAACTGTTTTTGGAAAAGATTATTTTCGTGAACTTTTAGAGCGTGTCCGTTCGATTCGCGCAAGTGAACGCCGCATATGGCAACAAATTACGGATATTTTTGCCGAATGCAGTATAGACTATGACCGTAATTCTGATATTACAAAACAATTTTATGCTATAGTACAAAACAAATTTCATTTTGCAATAGCCGGGCAAACAGCCGCTGAAATAGTTTATACAAAATCAGACAAAAATAAAAAGAATATGGGGCTTACTGTTTGGAAAAATTCGCCTGACGGGCGTATTCTTAAATCCGATGTTACAATAGCAAAAAACTATTTGCTCGAAAAAGAAATAAAACGTTTGGAGCGCGCAGTTACCGGATATTTTGATTATATTGAAGATTTAATTGAGCGTGAAAATACTTTTACAATGAAGCAATTTGCTGCCAGCATAAATGAATTTTTGGCATTTAGAAAGTATCAAATTTTAAATGATAAAGGCAGGATATCGAAAAAACAAGCGGATGCTAAGGCCGAAGCTGAATATGATGAATTTAATAAGACTCAAAAAATAATCTCCGATTTTGACAGACAAGTTAAACAGCTTGAAAGCGAAAAGTAATTTTTCATTTATTTTTCAAAGTGTTTGTATGGTAAAAACCAAAAAATATAAAATAGTAAAAGGAAAGTAAAATGGCAAAAGAAAAAGACGAAGTTAAAGAAGCCGCTGAAATAGCAAACATTATGCCGCGCAATATCGAAGACGAAATGAGAACGTCTTATATCGATTATGCTATGAGCGTGATCGTGGGAAGGGCGCTGCCGGACGTGCGCGACGGGTTAAAACCCATCCACAGGCGCATACTTTATACCATGAAAGAAATGGGTATGAAGCACGGCACGGCATATAAAAAGTCCGCAAGGGTGGTCGGCGACGTTATGGGTAAATACCATCCGCACGGCGACAGCGCGATTTACGAATCTATGGTGCGTATGGCGCAGGAATGGTCTTTGCGATATCCCTTGGTAGACGGTCAGGGAAATTTTGGCAGCATAGACGGCGATTCCGCTGCGGCTATGCGTTATACCGAAGCCCGTATGGACGCGATCGCCGATGAAATGCTTGCCGATTTGGACAAAAATACAGTTGATTTTATGCCAAACTACGACGGTTCGCTAAAAGAGCCGGTAATTCTTCCCGCAAAACTTCCCGGACTTTTGATCAACGGTTCGCAGGGTATTGCGGTAGGCATGGCGACAAATGTGCCCACGCATAATTTGGCTGAAGTTTGCGACGCAATATCGGCTTTGGTAGACGATCCGGAACTTCCGATTTCAGAGATCGGCAAATACATAAAAGGCCCGGACTTTCCTACCGGCGCAATAATACTTGGCAAAGGCGGCATAAAAGATTATTTTGAAAAAGGCAGAGGCTCCATAAAAATGAGAGCCGAAGTTGAAATTGAAGAAGCCAAAAACGGCAGAGAGACGATCATCGTCAACGAGATCCCTTATCAGGTAAATAAAGCAAATCTGATAATGTCCATAGCCGAACTTGTAAAAGATAAAAAGATCGACGGAATTTCCGACCTCCGCGACGAGTCAGACCGCGACGGTATAAGAATAGTCATAGAAATCAAAAGGGACGCAAACGCTCAGGTCGTATTAAACCAGCTGTACAAACATACCGCTTTGCAGTCGTCTTTTGGCGTGATAATGCTTGCGCTTGTCAATAACCGCCCCAAAGTGATGAACATAAAAGAAGTGCTTGAACATCATATTGAACACAGAAAAATCGTCATTGTGCGCCGCACGAAATTTGAACTGCAAAAAGCCGAAGCAAGAGCCCACATTTTGGAAGGCTTAAAAATCGCGGTCGACAATATTGACGCAGTTGTAAAAATTATCAGAGGCGCTAAAGATAAAGACGACGCGCGCCAACAGCTGATGACAAAATTCAAACTTTCAAAACTTCAGGCCGAAGCTATTTTGGAAATGCGCCTGCATCAATTGACCGGACTTGAAAGAGAAGAACTGGACAAAGAATATTTAGAAATCATAAAAACGATCGAAAGGCTGCGCTCCATTTTGGCAGACCCGAAAAAAGTTTTGGCAATAATTAAAGGCGAAGTCGAAGATCTCAAAAAAGAATACGGCGACAAAAGAAGAACGCAAATTCAGGCTGCCGAAGCGGACTTCAACATAGAAGATTTGATTCAGGAAGAAGAAGTCGCGGTAACAATGTCGCACGCGGGCTATATCAAACGCATACCGCTAGACACTTACAAAGCGCAAAACAGAGGCGGCCGCGGAATTACGGGCATGACAACAAAAGAAGAAGATTTTGTGGAAAATCTTTTCATAACAAGTTCGCACGCGTATCTGTTATTTTTTACCAGCCGCGGACGTTTGTATTGGAACAGGGTTTATGAAATACCCGAAGCCGGCAGGTCGTCAAAAGGCAAAGCGATCGTAAACCTGCTGCAGCTTGCTCCGGAAGAAAAAATCACGGCGGCAATACCTATAAGAACGCTTAATCTCAAAGAAATAAAAGACGAATATTTATTGATGTGCACAAGAAACGGCACGATCAAAAAAATCGCGCTTGAAGAATTTTCCAACCCCAGAAAAGGCGGCATAGTAGCCATAAAACTTGACGACGGCGACATTTTGACCGAAGTCAAAGCAATCAATAAATGCCCTGAAGTGCTCATAGCCGCCAAAAACGGCCAGGCCATACACTTTAAAGCAGACGAAGTCCGCGCCATAGGCAGAACCGGCATGGGCGTGCGCGGCATAGACATAGAAAAAGACGACGAAGTCATAGGAATGGAAGTGTTGTGCAAAGGCGACACAGTGCTTGCCGTAAGCGAAAACGGCTACGGCAAACGCACCCAAGTCAGCGAATACCGCCTAACGCACCGCGGCGGCAAAGGCGTAATAAACATGCAGACAACTGACCGCAACGGCAAAGTAATAGGCATAAAACGCGCCAATGCCGGCGAAGAAATAATGATAATGACCCAAAACGGCATAACAATAAGAATGAAAGTAGACAATATCTCGGTAATAAGCCGCAACACCCAAGGGGTACGCCTGGTAAAACTGGACGCAGACGACAAGGTAGCAGCCATAGCCGGCGTGGTAAAAGAAGAAGACGAAGAGACGTCAACAGCGGAAGAAAAGAAATAAGAAGATATGAAAAACAACAAAATTATAATTTATGAGAGTAAAAATAATCCTGTAAAAATTAATGCTTTTTTTGACGGCGAAACTTTTTGGCTAAACCGAATTCAACTTACCGAACTTTTTGGGCGTGATATAAAAACCATCGGTAAGCACATCAATAACGCTTTAAAAGAGGAATTAAAAGATTTTTCAGTTGTCGCAAAATTTGCGACAACTGCCGCTGACGGTAAAACTTATAAGGTTGAACATTATAATCTTGATATGATTTTGTCAGTCGGTTATCGCGTTAAATCAAACGAGGGTATTAATTTTCGTATTTGGGCTAATTCTGTTTTAAAAAATTACATAATAAAAGGCGTGGCTATAAATCAAAAACGCCTCGCGCAACTCAATAAAACGATAGAAATTATATCGCGTTCGCAAAATGCTGAAATATCGGGTGTGGCAAGTATTTTGCAGAATTTTGCCGCCGGATTAGATTTACTGGATAATTACGATTACCAATCATTAAAAAAACCCAAGGGACTAAGTCCCAAAGGAACAAAGAATAGTTGGATTTTAACTTATGAAGAAGCGAAGAATGTTATAAATTCAATGAAATTTAATGAAAAAAGTTCTTTGTTCGGCAATGAAAAAGACAAGTCTTTTAGAAGTTCTATAAGCACAATTTATCAGACTTTCGGCAAAAAAGAATTTTATCCGACCGCTCAGGAAAAAGCCGCTAATTTGCTTTATCTTATAGTGAAGAATCATTCATTTAGCGACGGCAACAAAAGAATCGCCGCCGCGATGTTTATTTATTTTTTGGATAAAAACGCCATATTGCGATCTAAAAAAGGAAATTTTATTATAGACAACAATACTTTAGCGGCCATGACGCTGATGATTGCATTAAGCAAACCTTCCGAAAAAGAACAAATGGTTTTATTGGTTATGAATTTTTTGGAACAAAAAAATAGTTAGGATGTGTTAATACACTCTACAAACAAGATTTTATGTTTCAACTTAATAACTCCGAGAAAGCCGAACTGGTCACAAATTGTGACCGGTTCACAAGCTTGAAACATTAATGAAGTCTATCATTTCGGAGCATCGCTTAAAGACTTAGCGGCAAAATGCTTCGCTTTCTCAAAACTCAATATAAATTCTTTTGAACTGTTAAATAAATTGAAATAAGAAAGTATAAAGAGGTTTGTTCCATTTTGGAACATACCACCTTTCGCCAAAACGCGGAGGATCGTCCGATACTATTTTATTGCAAGTAAGGATAAAACATGACATTCAACAGCGACAAAGAAGCGCAAGCGCGTTTGAAGATTAATAAAATGCTGGAAGATGCCGGCTGGAAACTTATCGGCACGCCTGCTGAGCGGAATGTTGATGTGGAATATTCCGCGAAAATCAGCAAAGAAGGCAAAGACGCAAATGGTTTATTAGACTATTTGCTGCAAGACGGGAAAGGGTTTCCGCTCTGTGTACTGGAAGCCAAAAAGCCGTCCGTCAATCCTTTGTTTGCCAAAGAACAGGCGCGCCGTTATGCAGAAAGCCAAAACGTTCGTTTTGTAATCTTATCCAACGGCGATATTTCATATTTATGGGACATTAAAAGCGGCAATCCTCAAATTATTACTTCTATGCCGGCACAAGAATCTTTAGAAGCTCGCGGTAATTTTAAAAAAGACAAAAAATTATTGTCCGTTGAGCTCGTAACTCCCGAATATATTGCGTTGATGCAGAACCCAAATCTGCTTTTCGAACCGGATTACATCAATGAAAAAACCCGTGCGGATTACTGTTGTAACAATAGCCTGCGCATTTTGCGCCCGTATCAGATGAATGCTATCAGCGCAATACAAAATGCCGTTACCGCTGGCAAAGACAGGTTCTTGATCGAAATGGCTACGGGGCTTGGTAAAACGCTGACATCAGCAGCTATAATTGAAATGTTCTTACGTACGGGCAATGCCAGCCGCGTCTTGTTTCTGGCAGACAGGATTGAACTGGAAGAACAAGCCGGTAAAAGGGATCTGCCTAAATATCTTAAAGACCGCACGGTATTGATATATAAACATAATCGCGGCGATTGGAAGAAAGCCGATGTAGTGGTTTCAACAATTCAGTCTTTGCTTGCCGGTGACAAATATAAGTTTTTGTTTTCTCCGACTGATTTTGATTTTATCATTTCAGACGAAGCCCATCGTTCCATAGGCGGCAATTCGCGCGCTGTGTTTGAGTATTTTATAGGATATAAGCTTGGATTGACGGCCACCCCGAAAGACTATATCAAAAATATAGACGCAGAAAAATTAAAAAGCCAGGACCCAAAGGCATTGGAACGCCGTATTTTGCTTGACACATACAAAACTTTCGGCTGCGAAAGCGGCGAACCGACATATCGATATTCCCTGCAAGACGGCGTTGATGCCGGTCATCTTATCAGCCCTTATGTTTTGGACACCAGAACTGACATCACAACCGAACTGCTGTCAGAAGAAGGTTATCACGCAGTCGGCACTACGGAAGAAGGCGAAGAAGCAGAAGCCATTGTAGAAGGCAAAGATTTTGAGAAACGCTTTTACAACGAAAACATAAACCGCGCATTCTGTAAAGCTTTCTTTGAAAACGCCGAACGCGACCCGATTTCAGGTGAAATTGGAAAGTCGCTTATGTTCTGCGTCAGCCAGGAACACGCGGCCAAAATCACGCAGATCCTCAACGAATTTGCCATGCAGGCCTTTCCCGGCAAATACAATTCGGACTTTGCAAAACAAGTAACAAGCAATGCTGTCGACGCGCAGGGTATGACCGTGCTGTTTGCAAACAACAAATTGGGCGGTTTCAGCCGCTTTTTAGAAGGATATGAAACCAGCAAAACCCGCGTTTGCGTAACGGTTGGAATGATGACAACGGGCTATGACTGTTCCGACTTGTTAAATATTGCTTTTATGCGTCCGGTATTTTCGCCGACCGACTTTGTACAGATGAAAGGCCGCGGGACCCGCAGGCATACGTTCAAATATACCGACGCAGATAAAAATACCGTTGTCAAAGAAAAAGCATTGTTTAAAATGTTTGATTTTTTCCGTAACTGTGAATATTTTGAGCAAGATTTCGAATACGATAAAGAGTTAAAATTGCCGCAAGCCTCAAACAATTCCGGAGGTAGCGGCACGCCAAACTCCTCAGCCGGCAGTATAATATCGCAAGCTCCGGATGAAGTGAGCACTATGAACCCTCTGCCGATCCCCCAGGGAGGAATGAGAGTTGACCGCGAATTTTGGGGCAGTGTCCAAAAGGAGATAGGGGAAGATATAGAAATTAAAGATGCGGTAGATAATGAACACTGGGACAGAGCAATACATCTTGTTAGAACAAAATATGAAAACAAACCCAAGCTTTTTGCCAATTTAGAAAAAATCAAGAAGGCGAATCATCTTGACCGCCGAGTTTCATGGCGCGAAGTTTTAGAAATGATTTTTGGTCTTATTCCGGATTTTAAGGATAAAAATGCCATGCTGGAAGATGAATGCGACAAATTTATTTCTATTTACAAGCCGGATGCGGATATAGTTCCGTTGATCAAAAACTTTATCAAAGCCTATATTCTTGATACGGATTTTCTAAAAATTATAGAAGATAAAAATTTCCCCAAACTCAATTTTTATGCCGGTTTTAACTTTGACGATTACAGAAAGCTCGGCAGTTTTCGGGATATTCTGCCGGTTTATATAAAGGACAATATAAACCCTAACATATATCGGGAGTAATAAAATGTTAAATACAGACGCAAAACGAACAATAAACAATGCGCGCGACATATTAGTCGGCAAAGTTCCAAATCCTCAATCACAGGTGGATTTAATAACCGTCGCCATGATTTACAAGTTTATGGACGATATGGATTTGCAAGGGTTGGAATTTTCAGGCGGGCGGACATTTTTCAAAGACGATTTGGAGCAATATGCGTTTTCTAAGCTTATGGATCCCAAACTGGGTGCGCAAGCAAGAATGAATCTGTATGTTGAAGCGCTGGAAAAACTGCCGTTTGCAAAAAGCGTACCGGAATTGTTCCGTACAATTTTCAAAGGCGCATTCTTACCGTTTCGCGACCCGCAGACGCTAAACTTGTTCTTGAAAGAAATCGCAAACTTTTCCTATGATAACTCGGAAAACCTTGGCAACGCGTTTGAATATCTGCTAAGCATTATGGGCAGTCAAGGCGACGCCGGACAATTCCGTACGCCGCGGCACATCATTGACTTTATTATTGATATTGTAAAACCGTCCAAAACAGATACGATCCTTGACCCTGCCTGCGGCACTGCAGGATTTTTGATTTCCGCATACCTGTATATAAAACGGAACAATAAAAATATGTCAGTCAAAGAAATGCAGGCTCTGACGAATAATATAGTTGGGTATGATATTTCTCCGGACATGCGTAAACTTGCGCTGGTCAACTTGTATTTGCATAAGTTTGCAGAACCAAAAATTTATGAATACGATACATTGACCCAAGAAGAGCGTTGGGGCGATAAATTTGATGTAATTTTTGCCAACCCGCCATTTATGACTCCAAAGGGAGGAATACAGCCGCATAATAAATTTTCCGTAAACGCTAACCGGTCGGAAGTTTTATTTGTTGATTATATCGCCGAGCATTTAACTATAAACGGCCGCGCAGGAATTATTGTGCCGGAAGGCATTATATTCCAATCCGCAACGGCGTATAAAGCATTACGCAAAATGCTGATAGATGATAATTATCTGTATGCAGTAATAAGTTTGCCCGCAGGGGTTTTCAATCCATATAGCGGAGTAAAAACTTCTATCCTGCTGTTTGACCGCGCGATCGCCAAACAGCGTAAAGATATTTTATTTGTCCGTGTGGATAAAGACGGCCTTGACCTCGGCGCGCAAAGAAAATCTATTACGGCTAATGATTTGCCCGAAGCAGTGCAAATTATAGAAGATTGGAAAACAGGCAAAGATACGTCTGCTTATTCTCGCGCATTAGTCGTTCCAAAGACAAAAATTGCAGAGAATGGCGAATATATTTTAACTGCCGGCAGATACCAAAGCGAAACTACTTTGCATAATTGCGGATATGAGATAGTAAAACTGGGAGATATTTCAGAGCTTATATCCGGATATGCTTTCAAAAGCGAGCTGCTTAAATCCGTGCCAGACAGCGACACAGATTATCCGGTCGTTAAAATCGGAAATATTACAGCTAACGGGATAGATAATAGCAGCATAGAATATCATTCATCTGCAGGTTTGGAAAAATACATAATCAGCAAAGGCGACATTTTGCTTGCCATGACAGGAGCTACTGTCGGAAAATCAGGAGTATCGCAATTTGATAAATATCTTATAAATCAACGGGCTTGTATCATTAGGGGCAAGCCGCAGATAGATCACTCATATTTAGCTTGTCTTTTAGGGAGGCCTGATTTTTATAATTATTGCCAAAATAACGCCGGAGGCGGGGCGCAAGGCAACATTTCACCAAATCAAATTTTACAATATAAACTGCCTTTACCGCCGCTTGAAGTTCAAAGATCGATCACAGATGAAATTAGGAACAAACAGACAATAATAGACCATGCTTTGGGAACAATTAAAAGTCTGGAAAGAGAGAGACTCTATTTTGCTTCGCTGCTTGACGGTATAGAGTATGAACAGGTCGCGCTGGAAGATATTTGCGAACAAATAACCGATGGTACGCATCAAACGCCAACGTATACAGAAACTGGAATTCCATTCTTAAGAGTTACCGATCTAACAGAAACAGATAACAGTAAAAAATTTATATCCAAAGAAGAGCACAAGGAATTATTAAAACGCTGCTACCCAAAAAAAGGCGATATTTTACTTACAAAAAATGGAACTATTGGAATTGCTAAAGTCATAGATTGGGATTATGAATTCAGCATATTCGTTAGTTTGTGTCTCATAAAACCCAAATCCGTAATCTCAAACAGGTACCTTGCATATTTTTTGAATAGTCCGTATGCATTAGAGCAGATGAAAGGCCGGTCAAAGTCTGGAGTAATAACAAACTTACACTTAGTAGAAATAAAACAGTTAAAGATCCCATTGCCGTCTATTGCCAATCAAGAACGCATAGTTGCCGCATTGGACGAAGAGCAGGGCATTATCAATACCAATAAACGATCGATCAATTTAATGCAAAAAAAGATAGACAGTGTAATAAAACGCATTTACAAATGTGAAGAATAATAATGGAATCTATAATAAACTTATCAGAAGAAATAACTCCTCTGTGGGATTTTATGCCTTTAAATGGCGGAAATACAGAATATGCTATCCGGCTTTTGAGTAATAATTTCGTAAGCAAAGACGATGATTTCTATAATAATCCGACATTGAACATTTGCCATTTTTATATATTTGTTTTGCATAATATGCTGCATCGTTTATATATTTGCAAAGACCAGCATATAGAATTACTCAAATATATTCAGATCACCTCGGAAGTATTTAAAGATATAGACAGCGACAAAGATACGACATTAAGAGCAATTTGTTCAAAAGAGTTCAGCATAACGCTGTTTAACAAATTGGAAAGAGAGGCGATAAAGTTTTTTTTCTATCTGTTCAACATAGATAAGACAAATGATATTTGTCAGAAAAATACCAGTATATTTGATTTAAGAAACAGAATAGCGCATTTGAATTATGTCCCAGTCCGGTATGAAAGTTTTTTGGATACTATTAATAAAATATGCATGAATTTGCAAAATTTATCACAGATGCTCTATGAAAAAATAACACAATATATATTTCTTAATGAAATAACGCCCCTTATAGATCAAAATTTGATAGACGACACGAATTATATAGAATATTTTAATGACATAAATATAAAATACGGATTATGCGAATATGATTATAAATTGTGTATAGAAAATAAACTGATCGAAACTCTTGATGTATCATATAAGGCGTATCTTAAATTATACATAGACAATAAGGCCTTTGAAGACTGACAATAAAAAAAATATTGTTCACCTGCAACAAGTCCAAAAATTCAGGGGGTGTAAAACATAAAATATGGTCAGGGTGATGTAACTGACCAAAAACCATTCCCTGATTTCCAGCCTTAATTTTTCCTTGCCCGCTATTTTGTATAAATAATCAAAGAAATTTTTCGATAAGTATTTTGAGATTAGGAGCGGCATTGGCGGCAAAAAATAGCTATAACGAATCAAGTTTATTCCGATTCAGAAACTAAACAAAATCTCAGCCTGCAAAATAATCTTGCAGGCTGAGATTTTGTTTTACAGAGTTCTAGAATTATTTGTTATGTTTCTTTTCACCTTTGTGTTGTTTGAAATCTTTTTCGTCTTTGTTCTTTTTTTCTTTCATTTTTTGCATTTTTTCCTGACCTTTTTCGCTGAGCAGGAAATCTACCTTTTTGTTTACGTAAGCGGTTTTGTCATTTTCAATTTCAGAGATTTCTTTCTGCTGCGCGGCAAGCTTTTCTTTTTTTGCGGCAATGTCTTTATCGGTCTGGGTTGAAACAAGAGCGGTGATTTCTTTCTTTACGGAATCTTTGTTTTTATCGGAAGCATTATTGTACTTCTCTATAAGAGTTTCCAGATCATTAAAATATTCCATCTTCTCTTTTTTTACGGCTTCCCGCTTAGCTTTTTGCTCGGGATCCATCTTTTTGTGCCCCTTACCGGATTTCCCTTCCCCTGCAAAACTAAAACTGCTCAACGCAAACATTACTGCCATCACCAACGCCGTTTTTTTCATCATAGCCTTTCTCCTTTTGTTTGATTTTGATTCGTTTACTTTCGAATCCATGATAAACTAACGCAAGCCATAAAACTTTTATTGCAAATGAAAAATTCAAAGTTTTTTAGTATTATATTGTTGCAGTAGGAGATGTTATAATAAAAAATATGGAGTTAATCTAAAAAGATGCAGGGACGCAGAGATGCGGGGATGCAGGGTAACGGCAAAGATACGTGGAGATGGCCCGGGAATGTTTATCAAGGGCGAGATAAAGAAACTATATTCTCCACATACGTGGAGATGATCCGATGATGCGCCGCAAAAGGAAGTCAAGGAAGAAATACATATCTTTGGTATTATTGCGGCGAAACTTGTATAATGATTTAAGAATGGAAGATAAAATGCTGAAAAGACAGGAATGTAAGTAAAAACGGATGTTTTTGTATTTGCGGCTGCTTATCCTCTTACCGTCTTGTCTTTTTGCCGTCTGTCGTTTATGGGAGGATAAATGAAAAAAATCGGAATTATGTTTATTTTGCCGGCATTAGTTTTGTGTTTTTATTCGCTTGATATTTTTGCCGCAAATAACGATATTTTTAAATTCATACAAAAGAACGACGTCAAATCTTTAAAGAAAACCGCAAATTCACAAACGGTATCTTTAAAAGACGAAGAAGCAAATTCCCCTCTTCTTTACGCCGCCGCGGAAGCGCGTAATCCCGAAATTATAACGATCCTGCTTGAAGCCGGAGCAAATATTGAAGAAGCAAATAAATACGGCTGCACGCCTTTAATGCTCGCTCTGAAAAAAAATTATGCAAATCCGGATATAGCAATGGCTTTAATTAAAAATAAAGCTAATGCCAACGCGGTTTTTCGTAAAAAATACGACGATGAAGACAAAATGACTCCTCTTTTGTTTGCCGTAAGCGAAAATTCGCTAAACAGCCCGCGCGTAATACAGGCGCTTGTAGACGCGGGCGCCAACGCGGATATTAAACGCGAAGAAGACGGCAGCACTCCGCTGCTTTTGGCGGCGCGTTATGCCGGAAATCCGGAAATAATAAATATTCTGGTTAAGGCCGGTTCGAATATTGAAGAAAAAAATAAATACGGATATACGCCTTTAATGCTCGCCGTAAGAAAAAATAATTCCAATCCGCAAATTGCCGTCGCTTTAATATTAAATAAAGCCGGCGTGAACGCGGCGTTTGATAAGAAATACGACGACGAAGATAAGATGACGTCTTTGATGTATGCCGTAAGCGAGTATATGCTTAATAAGCCTAAAGTTATTCAGGCTTTGATTGACGCGGGAGCCGACATCAATGTAAAAAATGCTAAAGACGAACGCACGCCGCTTCTCATTGCCGCGGGAAACGCAAATAATACGGAAATTATAGATATTCTGGTTAAGGCCGGTTCGAATATTGAAGAAAAAGATAAATACGGTTATACGCCGCTTATGCTCGCTTTAAAAAATAATTACGCTCATCCTGATATTGCGATAGCCTTAATTAAATATAAAGCCGACGTTAACGCCGCGCTGCCTGAAAATTCTTCCGCTCCCTTACTTATCTCTTTGGGAGAATCAATTGAAACAAAACCGAAAGTCATACAGGCTTTGATAGATTATGGAGCGGATGTCAATGCGAAAAATATTGAAGGGATAACTCCTTTAATGTATGCCGCAAAATATTCGTCCGAAGAAGTCATAAAAATTCTTTTAAAAGCAGGCGCGGATATGGATATAAAGGATAAAAACGGAAAGAAAGCCGACGATTATGTCTGGGATAATCTGAAGATATATCAGAAAGATTTAAGAAGATTTAAGAAATAATATTTTAGAAAAAATCGATGAAATTTTTTCCGCGGGTTTGAGGCACAGCTCTGGGATGTGTCCGCACACCCTAATCTTCAGCGTTTTCGTTTTCTGTCTTTTCATCGGGAATATTCGAGATTGTTTTTATTATAAAAAAGCCGGACGCCGCGCCTATTATATTATACGGCGCCGACATAAGAATTATAATCCATCCAAGCTGTATGCCTTCGCGGAAGCCGTAGCGTATAAGTTTCCAAAGCCATTTTTTAGGAAAATGCCCTGCCAGCATATCATGCAAATGCCAAAGCATGCCGCCTAACGGCGAGCTGATTATTGTTGTCAGGGCAATGATCAGAAATGTAAGAAGAATTTGCTTTGGAAGAGAAAGTTTTTTAAATTTTTCAGAAAATAATACGGCCAAAACAGAAAAAACAAAACACATTATAAAAATGAATTGGTATGGATGGACATGATGATACGTATACTTTTTATAAAAACTGGCAAACGGAGTTATTCCGAAAAATAACAAAATATCATAACATGCGACCGCGAATACAAAACTTATGATCATTGCTACGGCAAATTTTATAAAATTTTCTTTTAAAATTTTGTTTGTCATTTGTTTTTCATCTCATATGTAAAAGTGACATTTGATTTTATTGAAACCATTTCCGGAACCAAAATTTCAGCTAAAAAAGCTTTATTATAAATTTCCTACCGGCTGCGTTTTATTTGGCGGCGGCGGAGCATACCGTTGAAATATCATATTTGAAATATCGGTCCTGGATCTAAACAGAGACGATATTTCATAAGTACGCAATAATTCTTCCGTGCTGCCCTGCATAAAAAACTTTCCTTTATTGGTAAGAAAAACTATTTTAACTTCTCCCGGACCCGGTATTGAGCCGTCATTGTCAATATTCTCCGGAATGCTGACATTATTTTTCACCGCTGCGACAAAAGCGATCACATTGTTTCTCACGTCTTCATTATTTTCCGTTATAAAAGTTGTCATCATGAGATTTTGAGCCATTTCATACACGCTTTTGTTTTTCCAATATTTGTCAAAATCTTTTTTATAATAGTCCAAATAACTTTTTACCGTATTATACAGGACTTTGGAAACGCCTTCTTTCACGCCTTTTTCTCCCGTGCTTATAAAACAGTTTCCGCCGTGAAAAATTTCGGCGGATTCGCCGTTTAAATAAGCTGCAGAAACCGCAACAAAAATATTCCCGATATTCTGCATCATAATAATTCCGTAAACGGAGAGTTCGTCTTCCTGAAGCTCCAGACCAAGCTGCTTATAAGAAACATTAAGCGCATCATTTATCAAATCGTTATAATAAGACGCGCGGCTCCTTTCTTTCTCAATTTTGCCGCCGCATCCGGCAAAAACAAAAACACATATACACAGTATAGAAAAAAAACTTACGCGGTTTTTCATATGCTTTCATCCTTTTAACATATCCGAATTGTCCCGGGACACGCCATTTTAATAATCTTGATGCCTGCCTCCGTAATTGTATTAAGCGGCGATCAACAGAAAATAAACCAAAACAAGACAGCCGAGAATTATGCGGTATCGGCCGAAAATTTTGAAATCATGGTTTTTGATATATCTCATTAAAAAACGTATTGAAATAATCGACACAATAAAAGCTGCTGCCATTCCGATCAGAAGCATCGCAGCTTCCGCCGCGGTAAAGCGTATGCCGAACTTAAAAAGTTTTAGCGCGCTTGCGCCGAACATTACGGGAACGGCAAGAAAAAATGTATACTCGGCCGCGATTGTCCTTGATATGCCGAGCATTAATCCGCCCAAAATCGTCGCACCGGAACGCGACGTGCCCGGGAAAACAGCCGCTATAAGCTGAAACATTCCTATGAGAAAAGCCGCTTGATAAGTGATTTCCGCAATTGAATTTATTTTTGGCGGTTTGTTTTTATGTTTATTTTCAACAATAATAAAAAATATGCCGAACAGTATCAGCATTACTGCGACGGTTTTGTAGTTATAGAAAAGCTCGTTTATTTTATCGTCAAATAAAACGCCCGCGATTGCCGCGGGGACGCATGATACGGCGATCTTTATCCACATTATCACGGTATCGTTTTTTATGACGATTTTTTTATTTTCAAAAGAAAGAGGAAAAAGTATTTTCCAATAAAGCGCGGCGACAGCGAGAATTGATCCCAGCTGTACTACAACCAAAAACATCTCTTTAAAAGCAGGCGTCGCATGCAGATGTATAAATTCATCCGCGAGTATCATATGTCCGGTACTGCTTATCGGAAGCCACTCGGTTATGCCTTGGATAATGCCTAAAGTTATTATTTTTGTTATTTCTAAAATATTCAATATGCTCTCCGGCCAAGAATGAAACTTAGGGTGCGTAATATGTGTCCGCTTTCAGGCTTTAATAATCGGCTGCGGCTTTTGCTTTATTTCCCAAAGCAGCTATAGAGTTCTTTATGAGAATCAAAAACCATATCCGCTTTTGAAAGTTTTTTTTTCGGCAATGTTGTGGCTACTGCAAAGCAGCGCATTTTTGCCGCTTTTGCCGCTTTAATGCCGTAGGGCGCATTTTCCACGGCTATGCATTCTTTGGGAAAAACTTTCAGCTTTGACGCGGCCGTAAGATACGGATCAGGATAAGGTTTTGAACGTTTTACCGTATCGCCCGCGACAACCGCGTCAAATAAAGCGTATAAGGTTCCTGGAAGAAATCTTTTTGCCTCTTTTAAAGATGAGCCTGTAACAAGTCCGGCCAAAATGCCGCGTTTTTTTAAAAACCGTATAAATTCGCAAATTCCGTCAAAAATATATCTGTTAAAATATTTTTTAAAAACCGTTTCTCTTTCAAAACGGATTTTGTCCGTAAGGCCGGCGGCTAATTTTTTACCCGACTGTTTATAGGCAAGCTTTATCACCGCGTCCCATTTTGCTCCTTCCATTTCAAAAATCGTCATGGGAGAAACTCTCACGCCGTAACGTTTTAAAACTTCAAACCATGAAATAAAATGATACGGCATTGAATCCACTACAATGCCGTCCATGTCAAACAGCACGGCTTTAAAATTTTTAATATTTAAATTCTTTTTCATTTTGCCCTGATGCGTAGAAAAAATTACAAATAAACGGCGCTGATCCCTTTCCGTCTTTGCCGTTTGTTCGTAATTCATAATTTGCAGCTGCTTATTTCTTTTTCTTTATCGTTCCAAAATCTTCAAGGTAACTTTTTGCGTCGGCTTCTTTTGACACATCCTGCTTATTTTTAGGTTCAATGTTTCTTTTTGTTATCGTTCCGAAATTTTCAAGATAATCGTTGCCGGATTTAGACTCTTTTTTTGGCTCCGGTTTCTTTTCGGAAGGTTTCATTTCTATTTCTATTTCAACATTATTTTCAATTTTTCTCTTTATGTTCTTCTCATCTTTATCTGATTCCTTGGGTTTTTCTTTGTCTTCGTATAAAACTCCTAAATCTATAAAATCGCTTAAATTAATCTGCTCTTCCTGTTCCTGCATGGTAACGGGAGTTTCATATTCCGCCGCGCTGACCATTTTCTCGTTCTTTTTATTTTTATTTTTGGTTTCCTCGCTAAGTTCTACTTCTACATGATCTTTTTCCGGAGAAAACGTTTCCCGATGAATAAGCGGTTCCGGTTTTTCTGCGGAACTGCCTTCTCCGGCCGCTTTATTTTCGGGTTTTGGCCCCAATCCGTGCTGCGGTGCGAATTCTTTTTCCCTCATGGAACCAAAACGGGTTTCATCTGCCCGTCTCTGATATTTTTTATCTTCCTCGCCCGCGGAGAAAACAGAGCCTGTTCCGGTCTTTGAAGCTGAAAAGGTTTTTGTATTTTCGCTTTGCGCCGGATGTTTAAGGTTTTCATAACTCTTTGTATAATCAACTTTCGAACGGTAATTCCGGTGCGGCTTATTTTTTTCGGCTTCTTCCCATTTTCGCTTTTCTTCTCCGATTTTTATAAGAGATTCTTTCGACTGGTCCATGGCCATGACCATAAAAGGGAAAAAAATAACCGCTCCCACATAAGTCAGATTTAAGACCAAAGCTAAAAGAATGAGAGAAATCGTAAGAAAATACATCTTTCCGCGGTTGCCGTCCAAAATAGAGTTTCCGGATGAAAGAGCGTCTGCAAAAGATTTTCCTTCATATGAGTAAAAGAGAGAAAATGCGGCGTTTGGAAATAATGCCAAGGCAGCTATGCCGGCGACTATTGAGGAAACAAGCACATATGATTTTTCGGCATAATCCGGAAAAGCAAAAGGAATGCTTCCGGTAAATATAAGAGCTCCTAAAATAAGAATGCAAAAAACCGCAAAGATAAACGGATTGATAAGATTTTGGAAAATTATTGTCCATGTATTTGAATTTATTTTGTCTTCCCTAACTGTCATCACGCATATTTTTATAAAAATGAAAGTAAACAAAACCAAAGCCGCCGCTATGATCATGCCCGGAACGGAAAAAATTGAAAATATTTTTAACGCGAACAGAATAAAAAAAGCCGTTGAAATTATAATGCCCGTCAAAATAGCGGCAAAATTAATTTTAGCTTTGCGCCATACGTTATCAAAAACGTCAACTAAAAAATCAATTAATTCATCCATGGCATTATCTCCAAAAATAGTATTTAACGGCAAAGAGCAATTGGCGGTTAGCAGTAAGCGCCGCGATCACCCGCTGTTCATTGCCGTTTAAAGCTGGCATATCTTATCTTTTGATATTATCGAAACTCCGTTTTTACACAAAATCGTTATCGCTTTATCTATATCGTCAAATTTAAAGACCATCAAAGCTTTATCGGAAGTCTTTTCCACAAAACCGTACATATATTCAATATTAATATCATTGTCAGCCAAAACTTTTAACACTGCGGCAAGACCTCCGGGATCATCGGAAACTTCCACGGCAACAATGTCCGCTATGGAAGCTATAAAGTTGTTTTCTTTTAAAAGTTTTACGGCTTCTTCGGCTTTATCTGCAACAAGGCGCACAATCCCGAACTCGGGGCTTTCCGCGAGAGTCAAGGCCTTGATATTTATCTTGTTTTTTCCGAGTATATCGCAAAGCTCGTAAAGTTTTCCTTTTGTATTTTCAATAAAGACCGACATTTGGGTAATTTTCATTTCTCCTCCATTGGTTAACTGCAATTACGAATTACGGGGACTGCGGAACAAAGTTCCTTCGTCCCAATTACGAATTACGAATAAAATACAAAGAGACTAATTCCACTGCTCACAAAATTGGCGTCTAAATTATTCATAGTTAACGACATCTTCCTGATAGCTGCTGTATCCCGCAGATATCGTGACGTATATTTGCATTAACACCAAAACGGAAAACGGAACGGTAAATATCCAGCCGGCAATAAGCGCGTGGCCAATAATATTTATAAGAACCAAAACAAATAAAACGCAGATAAAAGCCATTTTCTGTCCTCCCATCATTTGGGTGCATGTCGTGAGAGAGTCGGAAAAAGTATGCCCGTCCAAAATAAAAAACGGCACATAAAAAAGCGACACCAGCGCATAAACCGCTATTACAGCAAATATCAGCGATAATCCCGCTATAAGAGATGCGAACGGGAAATTGAAACTTTTGATAAAGAACTGCAAAAGCAGACCGGCTTTTTCCAAAATAAACGGAATCGACAATATAAAAGCCGATATAAAAGCCATAAAAGCGAAAAATCTCAAATTTATTTTCGGCAAAGGGAAAAAATTTTTAAAATCCATGCCTTTGCCTCTAAAAAAACCGCGCGCATAAGAAAAATAAAAGAACATCAAAATATAATAAACAATGGCTGCCGCGGCGACAAAAACAAACATTTTATCCAAAGAAGGATATTTTCCCGCAAAAACGTCAGGCAAAACGGAACTCTGCCGCAGCGCGAAAAAAGCAATAGCGCATATAAAAATAAAAACGGCATATACGGCCAATATTCCGGAAGTAAGCTTTACGAATATTTTCTTATATATTCCCCACGAAAAATAAAAAGCATTGGACAAAGAAAAATTATCAAATTCGTCTTCTTCGCGCGGACTTTCCTGCGGTCCGGTTTCTTCTTCAAAATGGGAAGCATAATGTCCCGTTCTTAATTCTTTGACAACGTCGCCTTCATGCCCCAAAGTAAAATATACTGACATCAGGAACATCCAGTAAAGCGGCATCACGCCTGAAGAAATTACCGCGAACGTCGTAGTCATAAATCCGTACAGTTCCCGCACTTTTTTAAGGCTTGCAAGGTCGCTGCCGGCGTGCAGGGATATCAAAGGAACTACATACGAAGACATAATAAATGTCGCCGCCGCGGCCAGCGCGGAAAAAACAAAAAAAACAATGAGCTTGTTTTCCGTAAAAATCTTCATCGCGGTCGAAAGAGATTCCCCAAACCCGTTTTTGCCGGAAAACGCCAAAAAGCAAAATGAAAAATACGCGGTAAGCAAAAGAATTATCATTACTGCCGCGGCAAAAATAAAATAAATCGTATCCGGAGATATCAGCCTGCCGAAAATCGATTTTATAAAATATCCGCAAAAAACCGAAAAAATAAAAAAAGTAAGTTTCAAAATCAAAGAAAGAACGATAACAAAAATAAAAAATAAAATCACTTTACCGAAAAAATTCCATCCCGGAAAAATATATTTGAAACCGAACTTTTTGCCTTTAAAAATAGGCCGCAAAACCGATATAAGCGAAAACATTATCAGGCTTAAAAGTATTACGCGGATAAAACCTTCAAAACCTTGCGAAGCCGCCCCGAAGATAAGGTTTAAGGCCGCCGCAGCAGCGGCATAAACAATAAAAATAAGCGCCATGCTGACAGTATTGTTTTTAACCGTTATCAGCATGAGTTTGAAAATATCGGCAACTATCCATCCTTCAGAACTTGTTTCCTGATCTTCCATTCGCGCAATTCCTTCATTCGATATATCAGAAAGAAATTTTCATATTCGGCATACCGTCTTCTTCCGGTTCTTTTTTAACGGGAATATCTTCATCTTTCAGCCTCAAAACATAATAAACAGCCATAAGAAAAGGACTGAAAAACATGTATAAAATATAAATAATTTCTTTCACCTCGGAGAAACGCTGCACGCATGAAACTAAAACGACGTATATAAGAGCAAAAAAGTACAAAAGAAGTTTGTTTGATAAAAGAAGTTTGAATGAATTTATTACGGGATCATCAATTGACGGTTTTCTGTTAAAATCAAAAGCGGCAAAAATTGCGATAAACGCAAATAAAACCATTACCGCGTCAAGCAGTATTTTACATATGAAAGCCGCTGCAGCCGGCAGGAAATAAGAAAATACGGTGTCGTTTGAAGCAAGTATCAGCATTTTTAAAGGAATAAAAAATATAAAGACAACAAAAGCCGCAAACAGCGAATATAATATAAATTTCCAGCCCGGAAACAAATTTGACATCTTGAATTCCCTGCCTTCAAACAAAGGAGACGAAACCGATATCAAAGACAGCAAAAACAGCGTTATTAATACATTGCTTGCGCCGGCAAAAAACGGGTTAAAATATTTTGCGGAAAAAATTATTGAGCCGCAATAAACGGCAAAAACAAATGCCAGCCGCACAAAATTATTTTTCACTGTTTTAAAAAACAGGTCAAGAGAAGCAATAAATTTATTTTTTATGTCAGTAAACATGAACATCTCCTTTTTGGAAGATGAGAAGTTGGGAGGAGCTTTTAGCGATGCAGAGAGGCAGAGTAACAACAGAAAAAAACATCCGTCTTTAATTCCACACTCTTTGCGTCTTTGCCGTTACCCTGCATCTCCGCATCCCTGCGTCCCTTCTTCCGCCGTCTTTGCCGTTACCCTACATCTCCGCATCCCCGCGTCCCTTCTTCCGCCGTCATCGCCGTTACCCTGCATCTCCGCATCCCTGCGTCCCTGCTTC